>JAKAAL010000015.1 GCA_021802375.1 Bacillota bacterium
AATCCGTGACGGTAGGAAAATCTACGAAGCCTGGGACAACCTCTCCTACGGGGTCAGAACAATTTTGGAGACTTGATGACTTCTCCCACCGCGACCGAATGTTTGGCATCATCGTCAACGCGAAGTTCATGATGTCTGCAAGGGCGAAGTGTGTCAAAATGGCGCGAGGCAGTGGTAAAATTCAGACATTACAATTGGTGGGAGGTCTAATGTATGCGACTCATTCAAGCAAGAATTCAATATTTCAAAAACTACGTCGAACCCCAAACGGTCTCAGTCGAATCGGACATCACGTGCCTAGTGGGGAAAAATGAATCGGGTAAAACGACTCTGCTTCAAGCCATTCACCGTGTAAACCCAGCTAACAAGGCTGAGTCATTCAATTTAATCCAAGAGTATCCTCGTTGGCGTCTTGCCAGAGATCGACGGCAGAACCCCAACTTGGAAAGCGAGGTCGAACCAATCACCTTAACATACGTGCTTGACGATCCAGACCGCCGGGTTTTATCCGAGAACTTGGAGGGCGAACCGCCAGCCGGAACGCACTTGGTCGTTAGCAGGAACTATGCCAACGAGATGCGAGTGCGTCTAGCAATTACCTACGCGGACTTGATTGCTGCTGGATTGGCTCAATATAATCTGACTCAGGACACTGAGGTGCAGTCCTTAGCTCAAAAGGCAATGCAAGAGGTAATAGATGCGGCAAAGCGAATACAGGTAGACCAAAAGGAGGCGGATCCTCCGCGCGCTAAAGCATGGGGAAGTTTGGCAACCTATCTTCGCAAGTGGGCGGATCTAGTGTCTGGAATAACGGATTCGGAGGCTCTGGAGCCCGTCACGGATCGGATCCCTCGGACGTTTTACTTCTCAAGCTATGCGACATTACCTGGGGAAGCAGACCTACAAAATTTATCACGGAAGATCGAGCAAGGCGAGGCGTTGTCTCCATCAGAGAACACCGTAGTCGCATTGCTACGACACGCTGGCGAGGAACCCGAAGACTTTTTGGATGAGGATTACGATAGTCGCAAAGCGGAACTGCAAGCCGCGAGCGTCGACTTAAGTCATCATGCGTTTGAATATTGGAAGCAGAATACGGATCTTGCCGTCGTCTTCGATACCGACAACGTGGAGGTAGACCGCAACCAGCACGGCACTCCTATCATGCATCGTCTGTTAAAGATTCAGCTTCGGGACGATCGCCACGGAGGCGTTGAAACCAACTTTACAACGCGCTCAGCTGGCTTTCGGTGGTACTTCTCGTTCTTTGCGGCGTTCAGCGAGTACCAGGACAGTGACGAGCCCATTGTCGTATTGTTGGACGAGCCCGGAACCAGCTTACATGGAGAGGCACAACAAGATTTTGTCCGCTTCATTTTTGACGAACTCGGGGCTTCCAAGCAAACCCTCTACACCACCCATTCCCAGCATATGGTCGACCCCACGAAGTACGAAAAGATTAGAGCTGTTCATGATCGAGCTACCAAGGACGATCCTGATCGTGGGGTAGCCGTTACACTGGTCAGCTTAACAGCCGACCGTGACACCATTCTTCCGATCGAGTCGGCTCTCGGGTATTCACTTAGCCACCACTTGTTTCTGGGATCTGGGCAACATCTTGCTGTGGAAGGCAGTAGCGATTTCGTTTATTTGCAGCGAATGACCGAACATCTGGTGGCTATGGGCCAGGTCGGTTTAGACCCGCGCCTGGCCATGATACCGGTTGGGAGCGCTGACAACATGCCAGTGTTTGTCGCGCTGCTAGGCCGTCGTCTCCGGGTGTCAGCGCTCATTGATGGCGACCGAGCTACAACGAAGTTTAGTCGAGTGAAAGCTGCAGCCGTTAGCAACGCAGTGCCGGAGAATGCCATTATTGTGTGCTCCGACGCCGACACCAGCTTGCCCAAGAACGCGGACATTGAAGACCTCTTCGAAGTAGACGACTATCTCAAATTGTACAATTGGGCGTTTAACGCGAACATTAAGGAACACGATCTTCCGCCAACGAACGAGCCTATAGTGAGGCGGATCACGATAGCTCGTGATGGTGAATATAATCATGCCTTACCGGCCCATGCGCTGACTCAACGTCGCGATGAATTTTTTGCGGCCATTCGTCCGAAGTCCGTGGAGCGGTTTGCGAGTCTCTTCGAGCTACTAAACGCCACGATTAGGGAGGGCTGAGAATAGTTCGTCAGGCATTGAATACGCCATCCGCGTGGGGTGGTCTGCTTCTCTAACCTCCTCGAAGGGTCTCACAAAAGGGGAAACCGACGGGCAGGGGTCTCGCCTGCAGTCGCGCGTCTACCCACCGGAACGTGTGTCCGAGACATCGCTCTCCCGGGGTTTCGAGGATACGATTGTCGGTTCGGCGGCGAGGAACGCGTCTTGCGCTACACTAGCAATGCACCATACCGTGTGCCGGACAGGACCATGCATGGTGAAGGTCCATTCAACCCACATCCAGTGTGTTGCCTCCTCGCTAAAGCTCGGTTAATCACTTATGATGGTTACCCGATGGACGATTCGGATAAAAGGCGTTGTTACTGAATCCCGGCGGATAACGCGCTATCAATGAGCTGTGAATGTGCCGTGGCGGTTCATGAAATGTCCAAAGCAGTTTTCTATTCTCCTCGTCACCACGAGCCGTCACCAAGAGTGGGGCGGAACCCAGATGTGCCATAGACGGGAGACTACTCGGAAGACGTTTTGAAATGGTCCTAACATCAAACGCCCCTTCTAAAGAATCGACGTCCGATACATGGTATTGGCCGGGGCCATGGTTACCCCCGTCACCATGCCGTCACCAAGAGCGGATGGAAACGCGGATTTCATGGAGACGCGATAGACAGCCTCGATCGCCTAAACCCTTGTTAATCAAGCACTCTAGCCTATTCCGTAGACGGTATTGACCGGTGTTACTGTGTCTTCAAATCCAATGGTCGGCGTTAGACGTCGACGGTGGGTTCGATTCCCACATATCCCCGCCAAGCTAAGCTCTGCAAGGATTTCAGGGCATTTCCTCCGAGGTGTCGGGCTCGCCATAAGGTGAGCTTTTTCTTTTTCGTCAACACTTTCATCAACACGAGCGTGTCTACCCCAGTTTACTGTGTTGCCACAGTGGAACGGATGGTCTCTAGTGGGTTGCTGCTAGGCGAACCTCGAGGGCATTCGGACTTAAGAAGTCGCGGGGATGTCACTGTTAAGATGCCCATATTTTCCCGTTTTAGTCCGCTCGACACGATGAAAACTGCTAAACGAGGCCACGGCCGTACCACTCATTGAGGCAAACCATGCGCCGATGCGTCCCACATTGCGCACCAACAACAAGCTTAAGTAATTGAGAAAGACCTCAATCACTCAGTCTTCTTGATGACGGTTTCCAAGACAAGAATGGGAGTCCGTAGGGCGGTCTCCTGTATAATGCTGTCCAGTATGGTCTGGGGGAGAGAGCTACCCATGGAGATCGTCGTACGCCGAGCCATTCCCCATGATGGAGCTCGGATTGCCGCTATTTACAACCAAGGCATCCAAGCCCGCACCGCAACCTTTGAAACCGATTTACGAACGGCCGACGATCAGAGGCAATGGATCGCGGAGCATAGCGGAGCATGCGGATGCGCCGGCGGTGGTCGCGGTTGTCCGCGGGACTGTCGTCGGTTTCGCCCATGCGGCAGCCTATCGGTCCCGTCCGTGTTATCAGGGCATTGGAGAATTTTCGGTGTATGTCGACGCCAACTTTCAGTCACGCGGTGTGGGGAAGATATTGCTCACGGCGCTCATTGCCGAAGCCCGGGAGCTGGGGTACTGGAAGCTCGTGTCCCGTATTTTCGACTTCAATACGGCGAGCCGAAAATTGTGTCAAGCGTGCGGGTTTCGAGAGGTGGGGATTTATGAGAAGCACGGCCAGTTGGACGGCCGGTGGATTGACTGCGTTATCGTAGAAAAAGTGATTACCGAGAATCTCTGGTAGAACCAACGGACGCACTCTCCGAGTGCGTCACCACAGCCGCCGCTTGATTGGCACTCGTTTTCGCCTTCTTTTGAGGTGTCCCATTCGTCTCTCCAGTGACCTCCCGGACGCTGGCAACACCACGACGTCCGATTGAGGATCCGGTAGGGTGCGATGGTGACGGACCCTCCAGTGCAGCAAGGTCCGACCACACGAGCGGCATCGTGCATGAGTTTCGTCGCCGTTGCGAAGTTTTCTCGTTGCACCTTCGCCGTTCAGGGCATGGTTTGCCAAAGTAAATGGCCGATGGTCAAGGGAGCCTGTACGGACACTGACGGACCGCCTGGGTCAGACTCACTCCATCCGCCCGACATAAGGTCCACGATACCTATACCCGGTGCGGCAAGGGTTCACCGAAAAATCTCTCTCACTCTATCGTGATATGCTAATATGATGATAAAAGGAGGGGCGCGCATGTACGAGGACTGGGCTGAACGGTGGCGGGCACTGGGAGATCCCACGCGATTGCACATTCTCCGGCTGCTGAGCATACGGGATGCCTGTGTGTGTGAGTTGGTGGAGCTGCTGCCCATCAGCCAGTCGGCGGTCTCGCAGCATCTCCGCAAGCTCAAGTATGCCGGATTTGTCCGCGACTATCGTGAGAAGTCATGGATTTTTTATGCGTTGCGTCCGGACATCCCACCGGCCATCACCCAGTTGCTGCAGGAGTTGGCGATTCCGGACACGGAGGCCGCGTGGCTGCGGAGCCACCAGGTGGGAGCCTCGTGCTCCGTCCCCGGGGCCGTGGAGGACGATTCCCTGAAGGTGTCGGAATGATGGGGTTGCGGCGTCCAAGGCCCCTTATCGGCGCGAGGGGATGGGCATGGCGATAGGGCTGGCCGTTGGCATGTTCTTAGTGGTGTTGGTGCTAATCATTGTCCAGCCACGCGGTCTCTCGATTGGATGGACCGCGCTGGGCGGGGCCGTGGTGGCCCTCCTGCTGGGGATTGTGTCGTGGACCAACGTGGGCACGGTGGTGGGCATTGTCTGGGATGCGACCCTCACCTTCGTGGCGGTGATTCTCATTTCGTTGATTCTCGATGCGGTGGGCTTCTTTGAGTGGTCGGCCCTGCATATGATTCGGTTCGCCCGCGGGCACGGACTCCGGTTGTTTCTGCTCTTAGGCATCCTCGGGGCGCTGGTGGCCATGTTTTTTGCCAATGATGGAGCCGCGCTCATTCTGACGCCGATCGTGTATGAACAGGCGAAAGCGCTCAAACTGGATCCCAAGGCGACCGTGGCGCTCATCATGGCGAGCGGCTTCATTGCCGATACGACGTCGTTGCCATTGGTGGTCTCCAACCTGGTCAATATTGTGTCGGCCGGCTATTTCGATCTGGGATTCGGATCCTATGCCCTCCGCATGGTACCCGTGGACGTGGTGGCGCTAGCGGCGAGCTTGGGGGTGTTGTACCTCTTTTATCGACGCGCCCTCCCCGCCAGGGTGACGACCACCGCGCTGCGATCGCCCGCATCGGCGATTAAGGATCCCCAGGTCTTTCGGGCGGCGTGGGTGGTGTTGGCCCTCTTGCTCGTCGGCTATTTCGCCAGCCAGTTTTTGCATTGGCCAGTGGCGATTTTCGCGGGGGCGGCGGCAGTGGGACTGCTAGTCATCGCGCATCGGAGCCCGGTGGTGCCCATCCCGTCGTTAATTCGGAACGCGCCCTGGAAAGTGGTCGTGTTTTCGATTGGCATGTATGTCGTGGTCTTTGGCTTGCGGAACGTGGGCCTGACCCATCTCTTGGGCACGGTCTTGACGGCCCTGGCGACCCACGGTGCCGTTGCCGGTATTGTGGGAACGGGATTCGTGGCGGCCGGGCTCTCCTCAGTGATGAACAACATGCCGACGGTGCTCATTAATGCGTTGGCGATTCACGATGCCACAGTCAGTTCTACCCTGCATACGGCCATGGCGTACGCCAACGTGGTGGGTTGTGATTTAGGCCCCAAGTTTACCCCGATTGGCTCCCTTGCGACGCTCCTTTGGCTGCATGTGTTAGAGCAACGAGGCGTGCGCATTACCTGGGGGTATTACATGCGTGTGGGCGTGACGCTCACCATTCCGGTGCTCTTGGTCACGTTGATGGCGCTTTGGGGCTGGTCTGCGGTGATTGGATAGGGGGACAACGATGCAAACGTACGAGGTCCAGATGCGCCGACAAAGCGCACAACAGGTCATCGCCAGCACCCGCGACCTGTCGTTGACGCTGGGGGCGAAGCGTGGCGACCCGGGCGCCGGATTCAATCCGGTCGAAACCCTGTTGTCGGCCCTGGGGGCGTGCATGCTGACCGCGCTCCAAATGGTGGCCGAACTGTCGCGGGTGCCGGTCACGGGCCTGGCCATTCACCTGACTGGGGTGCGCCAAGAC
The DNA here is from genome assembly GCA_021802375.1 of Bacillota bacterium. Next base: position 6,382 of record JAKAAL010000015.1, read on the forward strand.
CAACCGCCCCAATTGGTCTCGGTCACCTATGCATTGCGCGTGCAGACCGACGTGGCCGAGGATCGGCTGACGCGATTGGTGGCGACGGCACAGCGCAACAGCACCGTCTATCAAACCCTGGCGCTGGCGATCCCCGTGTCCGGCACCGTGGTGCGGGACACCGGAACGGTGCCCATCTAAGGAGGTTATTCCACATGGCTCGGATTGTAGTCATCGGCGGCAGTGACGCCGGCATCAGCGCCGCACTGCGCGCCCGGGAGGTGGATCCCGCGGCCGCTGTGACGATGCTGGTCGCGGATGCGTTTCCCAACTACAGCATCTGCGGGCTACCCTTCTATCTCAGCGGCGAGGTCGCCGATTGGCACCAACTCGCGCATCGCACGCTGGGGGACATTGAATCGGCGGGCATCCGGGTCCGGTTGAATACCCGGGCTCTCGCCATCCATCCGGCGTCGCACACGGTGCAGGTGCAGACCAAGGGGGAGATCCCCGAGGCGGTGCCGTATGACAAGCTGGTGATCGGCACCGGGGCGGAACCCATTCGGCCGCCCATTGTGGGGGTGGATCAGCCGGGGGTCTTCCTGCTCCATAGTATGGAAGATAGTTTCCGCGTGGCGGAATATCTGGACGCCCACCAGCCGCACCGGGCGCTGATCATTGGGGCAGGCTACATCGGGCTCGAAATGGCCGATGCCTTGCGGCACCGCGGGCTGGCGGTGACGGTCGCTGAACAGGCGCCAGCCGTCTTGCCAACCGTGGATCCGGCCTGGGGCGTGCGCTTGGGGGATCATCTCGCCGGCCAGGGCATCAGTGTCCGAACGGGCGTACGAATCGAGGGGATTGCGCGAACCGGGAACTCACTGCACGTGACCGGGTCCCCCAGCTTCGCGGAGGACACCGACCTGGTGTTGGTGGTGGTCGGGGTACAGCCCGTTGCGGACCTAGCACGCGATGCCGGCTTGGCCCTCGGCATCAAAGGGGCCATTCCGGTCGACCGGACGATGGCCACGGCGCTTTCCGACATTTACGCGGCCGGCGACTGTGTCGAAACCTATCATCGGCTGCTGGGTGCCCCCACCTATTTGCCGCTGGGGACGACGGCGCATAAGCAAGGACGGGTCGCGGGCGAAAATGCGGCCGGGGGTGACGCGCACTTCGCGGGCTCGCTCGGAACGCAGGTGGTTAAAGTCTTCGATTGGGCCATTGCCCGCACGGGCTTTCGGGATCATGAGGCCGTGGCGGCCGGCTATCAGCCGCGAACGGTCGAATTCACGGCATGGGACCACAAAGCCTACTATCCCGGCGCCCACGAACTGACATTGCGCATTACCGGGGACCGGGCCACCGGCCGCCTCTTAGGCGCTCAGATGCTGGGGCACTGGCAAGCGGCGGTGGCCAAGCGCACCGATTTCTTTGCCATGGCGCTGTATCACCAGATGACCGTGGCCCAATGCTTGGAGGTCGACCTCAGCTACACCCCGCCTTTGGGGAGTCCCTGGGATGCGGTGCAAATGGCCGCTGAGCATTGGTTGCGCGTGGTGCGAGCGGGCCGTTTGGGGTAGGGCAACTGCGCGGTGGCAGGGACCTCCCTATGGCGGCTCCCATGCCCTGTGGCGGTCTTTTGCCCGGCGCCGCTTGGGCGAGCTCATGCGTCAGGGGCTGACCGAGCGAGAGGCCCGGCGCGTCATCGCCAAGGAAACGGGCCATGGCGACAACCGTGGACGGATTACACTGGCGTACTGCACCACAACCCAAGAAGAGTGAGTTGCGCCACGCTAGGCCAAAAGAGGACTTTCCGATGGGTTGCTAAAAGTCTAACAATTATGGCCCTGTAAGGCGCCAAGAAGGGAGAGGAGACGACTGGTATGGGTTACGGACTAGGGTCGGCGTTACAGTCTATTGTCCACCCTACGATCAGGGGGCGTATTCGCACACAGCCCCTCAGGGGCGTCCCCGGCACGGAATGGGAGTTGGGCGCCGTTTGAGCAGGCTGCGGTTCTTGGTCATCGGGTGACCGTGGCGACCATAGCGCGCGCCTCGCCCTTTTGGCTTTGGACCGCCCCCGTAGCGAGGGAGGCGGCCCGGTCGCGTCTTAGACCAGCGCTTGGTAGATGGCGTCCCACAAGGCGATCCGCGCTCGCATCACCCGTTGGGCGATACCCCGACTTTCCTCCCACCGATCGGGACGGTCTGCGCACAACGCCTCCAGAAGCTGCCGCACCATCGGGCCATGCTTGTCCCCGTCGACTTCGATATGCCGTTCCAGATAATAGACAAACCGCTCCACGGGCCGCCCCTCGACCTGCCATTGGGTCATGAGCGCGCTAAAGAGGGTCGGGATTAAGTCCTCACGTCCATAAAAGAACGCGGCGGCCACCCCATGCAGGGGGGCCTGGCGGGCGATGGTCAGGGTGGTCGATACGAACGCCTGCGCGGCTGCGGGCGCGCCGGCGGCCTCCAGCGCTGCCTCCGCCTGCTGGCCGTGGGCCACGGCAGCGACGGTCTGTTCAATCGGCCGGGTGTCGGCCCCGACTTCCCGCATCGCGGCTAAATACAAGGCAAAGTGGCTCGCGTAGCCCCCGCGACCATCCTGATCGGACTCCTCATCTAGGACAATCTCGTTGATGAGCCGGGCAAACGCAGGCACCACCCGCGGCGTCCAGGGGACGTCGACGGACGTTAGCTCCTGCTGCAACCGTTTGGCGAGACTCATGAAGTCCCACACAGCATACACGTGATGTTCCATGAAGACGCGCAGGCGCTCCACGGAATTGATCGCCCGATACAAGGGGTGCGCGCCAAGCTGGTGTTTCCAGTGATCCAATTCGAGTTCGACCATGAGAGCCTCCGTTAACCAATATCTTCGGTTAGTGTATCACATAGCGAAGGATGGCTCATTTGGAGCTCCACGAACCCGACCAGCTGCTTTGTGATCGGATGAGTCGCACCAATACCCGTCGGCGCCCGAGCGCTGGAATCGCATGGTGGTCGAGTCGCGCAATTCGCGCGTGGGCCTCCCTGGGGCTGTTTCATGACTGGCGGCAAATCCCCCGCGATTTGGCGGACATCATCAAATCAGCGGGCGTGAATTATCACCTGTACCCCTCGTCCAAGCACACATATAAGAGCCTACTCGAGGAGATTGAGCCCCATTACCTGAAGGAAGCCATGGCGACGCCACGGTATCATGCGATCAATGTGATTCGTTCCGGCGGGGTTGTGGTACCGCCATTTATCGCCCGCATGCTGCAGCCGTCGACTCTGCGCTTAAAATCTGCGGCCCCCAAGGAACCAGAGAATGGTCCCGTCCATAAGCGATAAGAAAATTATGGAATGGGAGGATCGCTACATGCCCCGATATACCTTTGATCGGCTGCGAGAGAATACGGGTCGTCTGATTGCGGCGGCGTGCGCGGACGATCACGCGGCGTTTCGCCGAGCCTGGTGCACCTGGCAGCGTCTGTGGGAAATTGAATTGCTTCTCAGACGGCCCCCACCGTCTCTCGGTGTGCTGCTTGAGGAGGGAGACTCGTTGCTATGAATCCGTGGTTTTGGAGCCTGGCTCTCGGGGCATTGGCGGTCCTAGGGATGGCGATACGCACGCAACCGCCCGTTGAGCGTTACTGGATGGTCTCGACCGTCTTCCTGACAGCACTCATGCTCTGAGCCAGCGAGTGATGGCGAGAGATCGAGACCTCTTCGCTGTGGGAAAAAATGTCACCAAATGCGGAGAGGCCCATACCGTGTGAGAGCCAATGAAAGGATGAGTCTATGGAGTGAATAAGCCACCTTTGGGTGGGGAGCTGGTCGTCTGGATCCCCGCGTGCCCTGTTTTAGACGTTCCGGTACGCTTCCGAAACGGGCTCGGTCTCCACACAACATCATGAGATCGTGCCCATGGCGTAGCACGGATGTTGTTTCGTGGTATCCTGCAATTAAGAGTGCAGCCGCGCCCGTCGCGATCCCGTGACGTAAGGCGCCGCGGCCCGCCGGGGTAACGCATGGACTTATAGGTGATCGCGTGGCCCATTTTTTATGCCCGCACGGTGATGACCCCCATATGAAACATAATCGACGTGATGATGCCCATTCGCCCTTCGCTGGGGTCGCCGGCCAAGGAGCGCGGATCCGGCACGGTGTTGCCGGCATGGTCTATCCCTATTCATGCAGGCCGAAGGGGGGAGACACTGGGAACCCCAAGGGGTTCATTGGCCATCGCGCACGGTATCTCGCCACGCAACAAACCGCGCTAAGGCCCGCTGGCTAGCGCCGCGCGTGGGGCTCCACTGATCAGCGGCTGCGTCGCCGAGGTGCTCGGCTTCCCGTTGAATTTGCCGACTGTTCCAGCCCGACCGTCGCCGGTGGCCGAGGTACTGGTCAATGAGACGACCGATTGCCTCGCTATCCGGATGTGGTAAGTGGCCCATGGTTTATTCCCCCTGCCGGAACCCTACCACAAGGACGAGACAGGATTCCTGTATAGTTGCGCTGGCTGGCTCATGGCACGGATGTCGACACCGAGCGGGATTTACCGGTTGTTGGTGGGTGAAATTGGGCCCTCTTGGTTTGGCCTCCGCGGGCGCTGATACGGCGAGGCGTTTTCTGTCGTTGAGGCGAGCGCGGTTTGACCCCATACGCCGGCGAAAGCCGGGGTATCGAGGGTCAGCCAAGTTGAGGGTGGGCGGAACGCTTCTGGCGGGCAATCAACTGGGGCGATGTCCTGAGTCATGCAAGGCCTGCTCAAGGGTTTTCTCGGGTGATACGGGGGCGATCCAATGCGTGCGGATGAATGGGCCTTGCTGCAAGATCAGGGCGCGAAAGTGTGGGTCTGTTCGATCCGTCTGTAGGTCGAAAAAAACCATCCAATAGAGATGGCAAAGACGTACCAGGTGACTTCAATCTCAAGAATGCGCCGGTGCGAGGTCGAGTTTACAATTCCGAGCAAAGCGCCGAGTGCCGAAAATATTAACGCGACCACAGCGAAGGTGACCCTGCGAGTGGACTCCTCCAAGTGCTGCTGCGCCACCACGTACCACGCTTGTATGGCGGGGTCGGCAACGCTCTGGGGATGGGGATGTCGGAGGCGGTGATAGAAGTGTGGCGCGACCGGTTGATTGAGCCCGAACAGGGTCTCGGCGAATGCAAGCAAACGCCACCGCCAAAACCAGGCCACCGCACTAAAGACGCTGATGAACATGGGGTAGAGCGGCCATGATGCGGGTTTCCAGAGCAAGCCCGCGACACAAAGGGCGAGGAGCACGCACCACGCCACAATCCATCCGCGGTACACGCGACGGATCAAGGTCCATAAACTGTGGGTGCGCGACGTCATCTCATCGGGCGCTCCTTCCGATCGAGGATGCACCGGGAATTCTGGGATTGATCTTAGCGAAATCCAGCCGTGCACGCTATGTTTATCGGGATGTCACGAGAGGCCGTCGGCGTTGTACTCACTATTTTTTGTTGGGGGAGTGAGGTGGTCTGCTATGATGGAGACAATCTTTGGGAGGTGCCCGATTCGTGCCTGACACATCCGATCCATCCGCTCTCATGCCGCAACTGATTTTGCTCCTATTAAGGGAAGCGTTTCGCACCGGTCGCGTCTGTGACCTCTCCCCATGGGAATTAGTATCCGTCCTCTACATCGACCAACATGGTCCCATGCCGCTGCGCCAGCTGGCCGAATGGACCGGCATCCCGAGTGGGCAAATCACGAAAATTGTGGACCGTCTCGAGGCAGCGGGATATGTTCGGCGTGTGAAGCATCCCACGGATCGGCGGATTGTCCTCGTTACCATGCGGGTCGGCGGTCGGCGGCAGTTGGCATACGGCTTATCTGAGACGCTGTCCGCCTTGCAGAGCGCGAGCACTGCGCCAGAATGGGCGCCCGTCGTCGCGGCCTTGTGGGCGCAACATCCCGATCCCGGCGTCGACTAACGCCATGAATCCGCGGGATTCGTCGCCTGATGGCGAACGGTCCGTTTTTTCCTCTCTATCAACCGCTCCCAGAGCTTCCTGATATAGATCAAATGCGTCGGCCATCCGGCCCTTAATTTTATAGATGTCCGCCAATCCCGCAGCTATTTTCCACCGGCCGATATCGGGGCTCATCGAAACTATCCCCCGATACCGAGGGAGTGTTTGCTTGGCTTGGTTAAATGACTCCTCCGCTACATCAAGATACTTCAATGCAAGAGCCAGGTAGGACGCCCCGCGTAAGTACCACATAGCCGGAAAATTCGGATCCTCTTGCACCGCCATATCTGCGACCCTGAGTGCCGCATCCTGTCTCCCTAACTTTTGCAACGTTTCGATTCGGTACGTTCGCACCTCATTCAGCCGACCATAGTACGGGAACTGACCACGAAGCTCTTCCACCTTCTCTAGGGCCCGAACCGCTTCCTCAAACTGTCCCGCAAGTGACAACTCCCGCCCGAGAAACCCCCACGACGCGATATCCGTAGGGTCGTCCTCCACGCTCTTCTTAAGCAATGCAATATTTCTCGCAAGTTTTCCCTTTTCACTCATAATCGCTGGGTCGTACCCGTCATGCCGAACCCGAATCCGCACCGCGGGGCGAGTCACCACCGCACTTAGCACCCCCTCCGGTGGACCGACTTGCTCGTGAATCCGCCCGTGCCATATGAACCCGCTACGCTTGGCGAACATGCGCGACATATCATAATTGGGTTCCACTCGCCCGCTGATGAGATTGAATTGCCCGATGCGAATGATGGTGGACTCTGCCCGAGAATCGAAAAGGCCCGCCGCCAACCGCGGAGCACTGAGATCCTCGTCGAACAATACTTCATCGCCATCGACCCAAAGAACCCATTCGGAGGTAACCTTGCTTAGCGCGAAATTCCGTGCAGCCGAAAAATCACCTGTCCACGGATATTCATAAACCTTCACGTTATTGGCTCGCGCGATATCTCTGGTGCCATCGGTACTCCCCGTATCCACCACAATTATCTCATCAACCGCGCCTCTCAACGACTGTAAAACCGCTTCAATGGTCCGCATCTCGTCCTTGACAATAAGTGCTGCACTTACCGTAACTCGAGGCACGGCCAGGAGCTCCGTCATCCAATGCGACACGCCATCGCTGTCTTTGCGACCTTGCAATCGATTCCAAACCGGCTCCGCCCATGACGCCACCGGGTCGAGAAACCAGCCGCGATCGTAGGCCGCCCAGGAGTCACCATACGCGCCTAAATGCTCCAGGCATTCGCCGAGAAATACCCAAGCCTGCGCATTCAACGGGTCTTTGGCCAGTACATCTCGAAGAAAGCCTCGGGCAGTTTCGTAGTCACGGTTAACCAAAAGATTATGAGCAAACTGAATATCCTCTTGCGCCATGTTGACAACCTCCAAGAAAAAGGGCGGGGTCGGTTAGGACCCCGCACCTGTATTCTGTCTAGACTAGTCAGACAAACCGCTAACCTCACCGGTAAGGGTGCTTGCGCTCCCCGAAACCGTCCCATTAGAAATGGTCGTCCCACTCGGGGCCGTGACTACGAGGAAGGTTGCCGACGTCTGTCCGGCACCGATAACGACATTTGTCGCCGGGTAGCCAGCAGTCGTTTCGAATGCAAGTCCCGTGCTACCGGACAATGTAACCGTCGTGCTCGTACCCGAGACAACGGCGTTGCCCCCCAGGTCAGCCAGCGATACGGTCACCGTATAGGTGGTTCCGGCCTTCAGGGTCTCATTGTTGCTAATTCCACTGAACACCAGTTCGCTCGCCGTGGTACCAGCCACCACGTCAATCGCGGCCGAACCCTGAGCGCCCGTGCTGTTGTCCTTGACCGAAATGGTCACCTCGCCCGCCGCTGCTGCCGTAGCAGTAGAAAGTGCGGTCGAAACGTTGGATAACGTGCCGGTGATCGTTTCGACGTTGGTCGTCGTGTTGTCAGCAATGGTCACACTACCCGTACCAATGTTGGACAATCCGGTGGCATGTGCAATGGTGACCGTGACGTTGTCATTGCCCGCCGTTGTGCTAGACACCGTGTTGCCATTCGCATCCACGCCGGCATACACCAAGCCACTAGTCAAAGGCGCCGTCTTGGTGGCCTCAATGGTAACTGGGTCTCCCGCCTGCGCATAGACCGTGTTGCCAGAATACGTACCAGAGCTGGCCGTGTCCTTCAGCCCAAAGGAGTACGAGGCCACTGGGTGGGTCTCCACGAACTCCGTCGTGGTCGCGGTCGCGGTCGCGCTACCGCTGGCCAACGCACCGGAAGCCGCGGTGGCGGAAACGGTCCACGAGCCGGAGTAGTTCTGGGCTGCAAACGTAACGGTGGCCACGCCATTCGCGTTGGTGTAAACCGTAGCCGTCGGTGCAGCACTGTAGCCGGAACTCCCGATCTCAGCGCTCCCAACTCCACCGGTTGCGCTGACTGTGATCGGTACGTTGTTGTCCGCCACGGGGTTGCCATATTGGTCGGTCACATTAATGGTCAGCTCGGTGGAAAGCGAAGTCCCGGTCAGGACGTTCGTCGCACCAGCGACGGTGACCGTCGCTGCCGCGCCAGAAGTCACGGTAACGTCCAACGTGCTGGAGGTTAGCGTACCAGCCTGGTCCGACACACTAACGGTGTACGTTCCAGCCGGTGCCGCACCGGTTGGGTCGGTGAGTGTGAACGAGGTGTCCCCGGCACCCAGGGTGTACGTCCCGGCAGTGCCTGTAACGGTACCCGTCGTGGTGTCAGACACCGTCAGACCTGTCACAGCATTGCCCTGACTGTCGGTAATGGTGACTACGGGAACTACCGTGCTCGGAAGGGCGACAATGTTGCCGCTCGCGTCCTTAGCGCCCACAGTAACGGTCGTCGAACCTGTCCCTGCTTGAAGAGTCGGGGTAGCGTCTGTGCCGGTAATGGCTGCCGCGTTGCCCGCCACGACCGCGCTCACGTCCGCCGCGCCGGCCGTCAGACCAGAACCCGTGACAGACAACACGTACGTGCCCGTCTTGCCTTGCACGCCGTCAATCGTCACAGTTTGCGAAGCCCCAGCGGAGACAACCACCGTGGCAGAAGTCGTCCCAGAAACTCCACTATAGGTGAGCGTACCTCCACCAATCAGGTTGGCGTCGAGCACGTAAGTGCCTCCCAGCATGGGGTTGCCCGCTTGGTCCTCAACTTGCACGTATCCGGACACAGTTCCGGAATTGTCATTGACTTCGAGGTTGTTGGCGCTCGTCGTCACACTAATCGAAGTGGCTGTCTGCGGCACGCTAGTCACACTCGCGGTCCCGTAACTCGGCGTCGAACCCGATGCCGTGCCGGTGAGACCAGACGAGGTCAACGTGTCGGTTAATCCCGGCACTCCCGGTGCCTGAACGGTGAACGTCGCGACACCGTTTGTCGCAGTGGCCGTAAGCGTGCTTCCCAGCTCATTGGTTCCGGCCGATGTCGTTCCGGTCACGAGCCACGTGTTCGTGTCGGTCAGGGTGACCGGCCCATTGTAATCAGCCACGACATTGCCGTTTGCGTCCACGACCTTGGCCGTAACCGTGTCGGTCTGCACGTTGTCGGCAACCACGGAGGAACGCTGCAAGCTAAGTGCCACGCCCGCTTGGGTTCCGTATACACCCTCGTTCGCACCTTGCGCGTTCGCAAACTGCGCGTCCTGCGGCGCGTTCAAGTCCTTGGCGTACACCGCGATCTTGTAGGTGCCCGCCGTCGGGGGCGTGAACGTGTAGGTGTTGGAGGTGGTGTAATCACCATTGGCGACCCATGTGTACCCGCCATTGCCGTTCGGCGTGCCGATCCAGTACTGGTAGACCACGTTCGTGAAGTTCTTGGCCGTCGCGGTGATGGTCACCGGGCTCAACGGCGCCACGTCCTTGGCGTTCGTGGTGAAGGTCAACGAGGTGTCCACGTTCACGAACTGGTTGGAGTAGGTGCTCTCCGAGCTAATCGGCATCGTCTGGCCCTTGTCTTTCGCGTAGGCCACCACTTCGTAGCTGCCCGCCTGCACGTTCTGCAACGTGTAGGTGTTGGTGGTGCTCCAGCCGGTCGCGGTCCAGGTGCCATTCGGGGACTCGGTCCAGAACTGGTACATCGGCGTGCCGGACCCAGTCTGGGTGGCCGACGCCGTAAAGGTCACGTTGCTACCGGGGGTAGCCGTGCCGTTGGCACTGCTCGTCAGCGTGACACTCGTCACCGCCGGCGCAGTACTGGCAAATGCAGAAGCCGCCGGCAACATGCCCAACAGCATCATGGTAGACCCTAAGGCCAGACTGCTCACTTTTTTAATCGTTTGCTTTTGCATCGACTTGCAAAAACCTCCTCATGATACCTAGTGCGCGCTGCATCTAGTTCTCACTGTTCACCTCAAAAAATTGAGGGGTTATTTCGTCCCGTCTCCCCCGTGTAAAGCGGTAGGAGGGGGCTCCGGGATCTCGGGCGCGACATTCGCAAAGTAGTTTTCAAGCGCCTCATTGACGATAGCCACTTGACTCTGGCCGGTCTCATAGGACCGTTTCATCAACTTTTCCTTCAACTCCGGCGTTAAACGGACTTGGAATGCTACGTACGCGCGAGATCTTCCGTAGTAATTCGCCACGACGTACCACCTCTCACCTCCTGCACCCCTTCCGCA
>JAKAAL010000667.1 GCA_021802375.1 Bacillota bacterium
CTTTCAGCGATTCAAGAGCACCAAGATGTTTGACAATACGGGCTACCGTTTCTTGGGAAAGCCGGATAGGCACTTGTTGATACGGCGCGCTCATGACATCGCCTCTTTCGTAACCACGGTGAGTGAAATTTCGCCGGATTTGCCTCCCAACACCGCCCGCAACCACTCCACCATTTCCGTGACCGAACGTCCGGGATCATAGACATAAGTCAATGTGACCATCACGTTAGCCTGCCACCCTTGTCGCAATGCCTCGACCAGAAACGGGGTAATGGTGCTCTTGAATCGCTGAAAGCGTCTGGGAGAACCGGTGTAATCTAAACGCAGGGTTTCAGGCGCTTCGCCCTCGATCCAAAAACTTGTCTGCAAGTGGTTGGGCATACCCTGCGGATGGACGGCCAGTTCCACTAGCTGGTTAACCGCCACCAATTTGACCGATGCTAATTGAGCTTCCACAATGGTGCCGCCAATCGAACGATCCCGTAATTGCTGAATCACATCATCGGGAGTTCCCACAAAGATGTCTCCGGTTTGCGGAACACCGGGAGTAGAGGCGGGTTGGGGCTTCCAAGGCAGAGCTATCGGGCCCGGCGGTTCGGTGGTGGGTCCAGGTGGATGGACTTGATGGTCTCCATCCACCTCATCCAGGGGTTCTGTCGGCTCCGCTATCGCCCAAGGGCCGATCGCAAGATTTTTGGCTCGTTCGGGTGTCATCACCCTAGCCTCTTTGGCGATGACAGGTTCGCATGACGTGCCGAAGCTTACTTGAGGACCATAGTGGTAGACCCATTCCCTTTTCAGCACCGCTTGACGGATAGATTCCTTAAGCGGATCCGCGGCCGCAAGAAATGGCAACGAACCGCGACGGAAGAATGCCTGATAAAGTGCTTCCGTGGTCATCTCATCACTCTGATGATCCCAAGCCCGTTCTTGCAGCCACGCCGCGGCTTTGGGAGGATCATCCGCCCTTAGCAACTTAGGCCCTTCGGGTCGTTCTCTTAGCGCCCGCTCCACCATGTGTTGCCCGGTCCCTTTCGGAAAGTCGTCCTGTTGCGGCTCAACCACGCGATACGCGAGGTCCGCCTCGCTGCCATCCGGATAAAAGAGGTGGCGGTACGTGCGGAAAATCGCCCGTGTCACCTCTTGGCCACTCGACTTGGCATCTTGAGTGAGCCGATCCCACTGATTCTCCAAGGCGGCTTTACGCAATGGATCGCCGAGAATCTTACTCAATGCCCTCTGTCGCCGGGCCTGGCGATAGAGTTCCTCCCGGCCTCCTTCATCCCCCACCAGGAAGACTAACGTGTTGCGAAACTTTCGAAGTTCTGTCCCGTGATTTTTAAATAAGTCTTGCAACCGATCAGGGATAGGCGGTGTCGCCAACCCTATGGTTCGTATATCTAAGAGCGGACTATCGGGGCTCATGACGACCAATCGAAGACCGGCCTTGTCATCTAAGACGCTGGATTCACTGGGGTGATAGACGCACTGAAAGGCCCCTTGTTGAAACACCTGTTGAATTTTCGTGATCAGCTCATCGCGCACATCCGTGTTATGAATCATCGCCACTTCATCCGCAACCACCTTATTCAAAGACGGCTCGGTTTGAAATCGAAAGTGACGTCCGTCCGGAATCATGTACCATGCCACATTGACGAAATCGTCCAAGGCCGCCTGCGCCAAATCCAAGTCAAGACCGGGGCGTGCCACCCCCACCATCACATCAGACAGGGTCGCACCGGATGCCTTGCCCTGAACCAGGCTATGGAGATAAATCACATGGGCCGATTGGGAAACCAAAGGTGATCCCGTCCGCCCAGACCACTGGACATCAAGGCGCTGTGCATGGGCGTCATGGTGGTCGTTTGCCACATCGGCCCGCAGCGCATGAGTAAACGCTTCGCGTTTGATACGACTCGTCAGTTGGGGTTGTAAGTGCGCTTCGGTCACGTCTACCATGGCCGGTAAAATGAGCTCCGGATCGTCAGCACACGACCAGAGATTTTGTACCGTCTGCGCTAAAACCCGTAACGCTCCCCGCGTCTTATTGAAATCTGGGATGGTGGCGACCTTGCGATCCAAGATATCCAGCAAAGCCGGATGGAATGGATAGGACGCCTCCATGCTGGCACGGTATCCGGGGGTTACGACTTCTGAAGGTAGGGGCCATTCTCGAGCAAGGGCATCTTGATAATAGTCTTGGAAGGCATCGACCGTGCGAGTCCGAGCGACAATGTCAATCTCCCGAAACAGACGACGCGTGACAATAGCGGCTATCTCCGCATCACCCGTCGGGCGAATGACTGTCTCGACTCGGGCTGAAACCGCGTCTAATTCCCGCAGCAGTTCCTCGGCCTCCCCCGCATATGCTTCTCTGGCCAACGAATACACAATGACAACATTGGGAAGACTGGCAGCCAATGTGAGAAGCCGTTGCATAAACGGGATCGTCACACCCGCTAACGTCGTATGCCCGATGGTCACGGCTTTGGCGGTCCGCAGGTATGCGGGAAGCTCATCCATTAAAAGAATGACCGGTTGCCCCGCCAAAAGTTTATGGAGTTCATCATCACCGGGTGGAATGCGGTCATCCTCGAACGATTTCCACGCTTCCCAGGCCGCTTTGCCTCCGACTTGATAGGCCATTTCCCCCCATAGAGTCCGGGTACTGACACCATCATCATAGGTGACGCAATTGTTGGCCGAGTATTTATCACCCACCAGCACCACAGTGCGAATGGGCTCATCGGGAATGAGCGAGTTCGGGAGAAGCTGACGGGATAAATCACGGAGGCGATAGGCTTCGTGCGCCAAATGATACACCGTGCTCATAACATGGGTTTTGCCTCCGCCGAAGGCGGTTTCCAACCGAATGACACCAGCCGAGCCAGGGAGATGGTTCAGCCTTCCGAACACTTGCTGCAGCGTGTCGCGAAGCCCTTCGGTCGGATAGGTTTGGCCCAAGAAGAGGGTGGGATCTTGATACACCGCTGGCGCCTGATGGCGATAAAGTCGCATCAAATCGGCCGCAAAATCACTATCCGTGAGTTCTTTATTCAAAATATACGCATGCGGAAACGCCCCGCTGCGAACGCCCATGATGATTCCCCCGTCCTCGCATTCGACCATTTAGTCATTGTATTATTTCTCGGCAGGATTACCGTTTCCCTCCCACAACGGAAAGAATCGCACTGTATATTTTTAGCGATGACCAAAACATCATCGACTGCCGCTTGGCGAACAAGTACCTGTCGATTATGATTAATGATGTGCTAGTTTGCATAGAACAGCGCGGAGTCCGAATCCGCACCCATTTTATTTAGTTTTTGCCGGACGTGGCTTTCCCGCGTCTGAGCGTTTTTTGCGCCACGCACCATCTTGGCGTCGTGCTCGAGGCGCTTTTCCTCCGCCCTTAATCTTAACGTGAGGCACCTTTCCTGCTCTTCTATCGGCCACGGGCTGTCCTCCTTTCTTCGTACCACTGAGGGGGAATAGACTCTCCACATCGGTCTTTAACGCCTTGGCGAGGCGAACCGCCACGGACACTCCTGGGTCTATGTGGTCATTCTCTATTGCGCTCAGCGTAGACCGGGAAATGCCGACTTGGTTAGCTAAGGCATCCTGCGTCATGGAACCTCTTAATCGCCACTGCTTGACATGGTTGGCCACTCAAATTCCCCTCTCTTAGGATATTGCAGGAATTGTCTGCCGTCA
>JAKAAL010000668.1 GCA_021802375.1 Bacillota bacterium
CCGATCTTATCGAAACCTTCGTGGTGGCATCTGGACTGCCGACCGTGGTCAATGAAATTCTCGACAGGAACGAGCCGGGAATTATCTATGTGTACTGGTCAGGAGTGGACGTACTTAATCATGAGCGAGGAGCGTATGGACTGGAATGGGAAGCAGAAATGACGTCTATGGATCAATGGATTGCCGCGTTTACCCAAAGTGCTCGAAACCGGGCCTGGCTGTGGATTACGGCAGATCATGGACACATTCCGATTGCGGGACGGCTTCGCTATTATGACTTACGGAGAACATTATCGTGGTTACCGGAAATACCAACCCAAATTGGCCCTGCGATTGCTGTCGACATGGAGTTGCCAGCTAACTTCTCATCAATCGTAAACAACTGGGCGTCCGTGCCGATTGACATGGTGCGAACTAAGGACTGGTGGGACAAGGGATATTTCGGTCCCGGTGCCGATATCCAACACATGGAACGAATTGGGTCCTATCTATTGATTCCACCAGCGGGCTGGCAGTGGCAAATAACGGACGAACCGCAACATCCATGGGGTCATGGAGGGACAACCCAACCGGAGATGACCGTTCCCTGGATAGAAGTTTCGCTTGAGGGTCGCCGATACGTGTGTTGAGATACACAAGCTCTGAGTTGTTGTGATCTCACTTTAGACGAAAAGAGGCTGCGAAATGATCACCGGAATGTTGCGTGAGGCGAAATGGATTTGGGGACACCGAGGGGCTTTAGCGCTAGAGCCTGAAAATACCATCCCTTCCTTTCTCCTAGCCTACGAGCAACAGGTGGACGGAATTGAATTGGATGTGCAGTTAAGCGCGGATGGCGTGGTTGTAGTGCTTCATGACGGCACTTTAGACCGCACCACCAACGGAACCGGGTGGGTGGGGGCATACAACTGGAGTACATTGCAACAACTGCGGGCTCGATACCCGGACGGAGCTGTATCCGATATCCCCATACCCCGGTTAGAAGAGGTATTTGATGCTCTACCCAATGACACCGTGTTGTGCATCGAATACAAGAACGGCCCGTACTATT
Organism: Bacillota bacterium; assembly: GCA_021802375.1. The sequence goes on from JAKAAL010000668.1 coordinate 1,052, forward strand.
ATCCGCATTTGGTTGAAAAAACCTTAGATATTGTTAAGCGGTACCACGCCAGTTCACGAATCATCGTGTCCTCCTTTGATCAATTTGCTTTAGTGGAATCCGCTGGTTTGGCTCCTGAGATTCCCCGCGCTGTGGCCTGGATGGGCCGAATGGTGGAACCTTGGGGAGTAGCGCGCGCCGCAAAAGCTTCATGGGTGCATGTCCATAAAGATTCGGTACCTCTAGATGATTTGAGGCGCATCAAGGAATCAGGGCTGCAAATCGCGGTATGGGGTCTAAAGTCAGCCAAAGACGCTTCGCATCTTGCCATGCATTACGTGGACGCGGTTTTTGTTGATGATCCCGGATGGGCAAAGAATCTGGTCCACTTGGAGCACAGATAGGGGATTGCACTATGAATATATTACTGACCAATGATGACGGAATAGAGGCCCCAGGGCTCGAAGCTTTGGTCCAGGCGCTGGCTGCCGACCACGACATTACCGTCGTAGCCCCAAGTCGTGAACGTTCGGCGGTTAGCCAGGCTTTTAGTTTCCATGTGGACTATCGTGCCGAGCAAATGGACGACCGAAGATATCGGGTAGGGGGCACTCCGGTGGATTGCGTCATGTTTGCTGTGAGTCGGTTGGGGCCATTTGACGTGGTAATCTCTGGGATTAATCGGGGGGCGAACATTGGCTGGGATACTTGGTATTCGGGGACGGTTGGAGCAGCCTGTGAAGCGGCTCGGAGGGGGTATAGAAGCATCTCGGTATCTTTGGATACCGTGGGGGGAAGCCAATCGGACCATTACTATGGCGACGCGGCTCGGGTGCTTGCGCGCTATTTGAGACAAGGACTGGTGACGACGATTCCTCGGGACCATGTCTTGAACATCAATTTTCCGAATCAGACGGCGCTCATGGAGGGCACACCTAAGTGGGCAGTCCCAGGCACTTATACCTACAACCTCAATGAGTTGGCAATCGAGGTGGAAAACCCTCTCCAGTGGCGGATCGAAGTTCATCAATCCGCTACCTATCCTAATCCGGACCATGGTTCGGATGGCGATTTGATCCGGGAAGGGCCGACTTTGAGTTTGCTTCGACTCGCCTGGCCGGAACTGGATACCGAGGACGTAGGTGTCTTCACACAATGGATTGCACATATGTCGCGACTTTAAGATAAAGGATTGCAAGGGGGGGACTCTCATTACGATACCTATTGCCGTTATTACGGGAGGAGCGCAAGGCATTGGGCAGGCATGCGCAGAGCGATTTGCTCAGGAGGGCTACCATGCGGCGATTTTAGACCGCAATCCGGAACGGGCCCAGGAGACTTTGAACGCGATACGGGAGGCCGGGGGGAGCGCCTCGGCCTGGGTCGCCGATGTTGGTCAATCGTCGGAGGTGCAGGCTATTGTCGATCAGTTATTGCAGGAGTATGGCCGGATCGATGTATTGGTAAATAACGCGGGCGTGGTGTATCAAAAACTTATGGAGCAGTTGAGCGACGAGGAATGGTTGCAAGTGCTGAACACTAATCTCAATGGGATGTTTTATGCCGCACGGGCAGTCATTCCTGGAATGCGCGCCCAACGACACGGCCGGATTATCAATCTTTCCTCAGTGCTGTCGACCGTGGCGCGGCCCTTAAACGGACCCTATGCAACCAGCAAAGGGGGAATAAATGCTTTTACCAGGGCATTGGCTTTGGAAGTAGCCCGAGATGGTATTACGGTCAATGCTGTGGCCCCGGGCCATATTCTTACGCCATTGACGGTGCCGATGTTCACGCCAGCCGTGACCCAAGCTTTTGAGGATCGAATTCCCTTGGGATATCTGGGGAAACCAGAGTGGATTGCCGATGCGGTGGCTTTTTTGGCAAGTTCGCATGCCCGTTATATCACGGGGCAAATTCTCTACGTTGATGGCGGATTCAACATTAATGGCGATTTGCCGCATCTCGAGTTTGGCGGTCAATTGGAGTAGGAGGGATCCCGTGGATACCTGGAAAATTATCGCTCTCGATACCGGCACCTCTATTCTGGAAAAGTCAATTTTGACCTATTTGACGGATGTAGGCACTTCGATCCGCATTCCTCGGGTAATGTGGTATATCGAAGGACAGGGGCATCGGATCATGGTCGACACCAGTGTTGAGTCGGAAACCATTGCTCGGGATGTCATTGGAGAAAATTTAACACGGGGTCCAGAACAGGAGCCCCGAGCGGCGTTGGCCCTAGTTGGGGTGGATCCAGCCTCTATAGAACTTGTGGTGTTTACTCACCTGCATTGGGATCATTGCGGCAATAATAATCTATTTCCCCAAGCGAGGTTTTTGGCACAGCGAAGGGAAATTTCCTATGCGGCAGCGCCTGGTACGTTTTTCCAACGGGCATTTTTGTCACCTGCATTGGGATTGATGCCCCCTTACGCCGGAATTCGACTAGAATCTGTCGACGGCGACCAAGAACTATGGCCCGGACTGGAATTACTCCATTGTCCGGGCCATACGCCAGGGTCTCAAGCCGTTCGGGTCAAAACAACCCATGGCTGGCACACCATCTCGGGCTACTTCCAAAGCCAATGCCCTGGTAAAAGCATTTATTCCCCCTTTGCTGGTTGCATAGGGTCCGTTTAAGGGCCGCGCCACGGTCGACAGCACTGAGGAAAGATT
>JAKAAL010000669.1 GCA_021802375.1 Bacillota bacterium
TGGCAAAAATTGATCTCGTGCAATCGTCAGGAGAAGGGGCAGGATCAGAGATCCTTTCCATTCTCCATGCTCCCCAAAAGCTGCCGGCGCTACCGAAGCCAAGGCGCTCCAGCGTTCAAACTGCCCCGACCTACCCCACCAAATAAGCGCATGAGCCACTGGGTCGGGGTAGTCGTAGAGGGTGAGGAGCCGGACAAACTCGACCATATCAATCTCGGCAACGATTGACAGGACATGGTCATCGTCAGGTGTAACCGAATAGAGGTTGTGTTTGAAATTCCCACTCCAGAGAGCTGAAAGTTTGGGATGCTTTTTCCAGTAATCCCTGAGATTAGCTCCTATCTCTTTTTCCCGTTGGATAGCACGGCGGCCTGGACTTTTAGCAGCTATTTCTACGACACTACGGGCGACCATGTAAAACTGTTCGCGAAACTTAACTTCGGTTGTGGCGGCAATGACGGCTTGGGGAAGAAAGGTTTCGAGTGATCTTGAATGCCAAGCCATGGACCATAGGTACGCCCACATCTCGCGTGTAGGCGTCTCTCGGATCGTCTCAACGCAAGCGAGGGCTAGCACCACTTGGCGAACAATTTCGTCATAGTCGCCGAATGTCTCCGGTCGATTAATACCTGCCAATAACTCGGAGAGTTTTTCCTGTGGGTCGGCCTTCTCGTTAAAGGCGAGAACCAGGGTCTGCACTAGAGCCGAAAATGCACTGGCCTTTTTCACCTTTCGGAGAAGGCTCTCAGGGATGTCCACAAGACGTTGTGGAACACGAACAGGGTGGTCTAATCTGTGTCTGCGCTCTTGTGGCCACTCAACAACCATGGCGGCCTCCGCGTCGTGCATCGTTATCACCATTCCAAGCGTCGTTGAAAAAACGTACCGCGTCGTGGGTTACGGCATCCCAACCACGTGTGGCGGCGTTCACTTGGTTATGTAGCCCACCAACCGTAGCCCCAAAGTGCCAAAGTTCGTCGTCAATGATAGCGAAGCGGTCATGCACGTAGGGAAACTTGGTGCCAAGGGTGAATCTGATCTCAATTTTTGCCATACCGGCCCGGCGCGGTGTGCTTTTGTTTATCGCATCAACGCGCTCGTTGAACAGCTTCTGTATCGACTTCAGTAGCGCCTTATCTCCAAGTGCATTGGTCAAAAAACGGATGTCGTTGGCGACTAATTCATCAGGAAGCCAGAAGAGGATTTGGTCGTATCGGCTCTGAAGGGATTGTCCTTCCAGCGGCTTGAAGAGAAAATCGTCAAGGACGAAAATACGGTCTTGAGCTATCCATGCGGCTTCGATAAACGCAGTGAGGGGTTCAGGGGGGGATGAAGCCCTACGGGCCTTGATTGCAGTCAAGATTGGAAAGGCGTGTGAGTCTGACCCTCCATTGTTCCCGTACCCTGAGAATGTTGGCCAGAGAATCTGGTTCTTCGGATAGGGTCGCGTAATAGGCGCGGCTGTGTCAACGAGAGGTGGAGGGGCTAATGCCAAGAGTTAGGTTCCTCCCGATGGGGGGTTGATGGGCTTCGTCGCTGTGTGGCGTAGTTTTCAAAAGGTACCGCCAAACCAGCCATCCCCTTTAGCTTCTCGAGGATCGGCTCGCTGTTTGGCACCCTGAGGATGAGCGAAGCGCGCTCTCCTAGAGCGTTAAGCGAGTTTCCGAGGAACAGAACTTCGTCATCGATCACCAAGAACCGGTCATGAAGCGGAGGTGTTTTCCCGATTAAGACCCGGGCCGTCACACTTTTCATCCCTCTCCTTTGTAGCGTTCCGAGTGAGAGGAAAAAGCTCGCCAACCTTTCGTTCTCCGTTTTCATACTTGGTGAGATCATGGTGGGCTCTTCAGCGTTACCCTGCATCGCGTCGGTGGCTTCGGCGTACTCGAATGCGAGACGTGACGTGAGGATGATAAAGTCAATCTGGGTGCGGGGAACTGCATGCAGGAACTGAAGGATCTGGCGCGCTCCAAAATAGGGATCAGCCACCATCACCGACATTTTGGCTCTTGCGAATTGCTCTCGCAAGAAAGAGACGGCTTTGTTACGTTGGCCTTCGTCAAACCAGGTCTGCTTGTATTGTTTGGCAGCGGCTCTTCGGAGGCGGCGCTCCTCAGCCTTGACTACTTTGATAATCGCGTCGTGCCGCTCTTCACCGACATTGATCGGGATTTCGTGAGCGTATTCGGTAATCTCGTAACTTTCAGTCCGACTTGGTGGAGATTCCGTCTGAGGAACTTGAACTTTGACCTTACGGCCAGCCACGCCGAGAGAAAGCTTCACCGCACGAATGAAAGGAAGGGGTTGTTGGTAGGCAATGACCCCCTGCACTGGGTGTGAGATGACATAGCCAGTTTGATCAAACGGCAGGACGCTCTCGACAGTAATAAGACCGTCAGAAGGAACATCGATGGTATCGAATCGGGACAGAATGTTTGCCCGACGCTCAAGAACAGTCAGTTTTAAGTCGTTGATGTTTTGACCCGGGCGAGGAACGAGCCGGAGGATGAGACGTTCCGGGCCGTCAGCGTCTTGAGCAGGAACTCGAAAATGTTGGATGTGGCGCAATATGGGATCCGGTACGACAAGAGCGAGCCCACCAAGATATTCAGTATAATCCGAAAGATCAAGATGAATGCGGCGTTTTAGGAATCTGATGGCCGAATGGTCAGCGATGACAGATTCGAAGCCGGTGTTGTCGCCAAAGCGGCGGTGGATGCGCGGCGCTCCGGGCCCGCGAAAGGGTGCGGGATCACCCGGACCGCCTGCATTCGAGAATAGATCGGTCCCGAGAGGTATGCCAAGGGAAGGCCACTGCGGATTGTCCTCGAAGGAAGTTGGAGCGAGGTCAATGCCGTCTCCCTTTTCGGCTTCACTCGAGTTGGTCGGGACAGGAGTTGTGATCCCTCCCGGCCCTACACTGCGGTACCAGATAATGGCTTCCCGCGCGCTCAGGACCGTGCGCCTGAAGAAGACCTTCCCGCTCTTGCCTTTTCCGACCTTGTGACTTTCAGTCTTTATGCTAGAGGATGGACATGGGCGATCCTTTGTGAGGAGCGAGACCGATCCAAAGAGCAACCGGGCTTGGGATGCAGACGCCGGGAAATAGGTCGCGAGTCGGACGACGGCCCAATCGAACGCACTAGCGAATTCGCAGCCCTGAGCATCCATAATCGGGCCCCTTGAATAACCTCGGTTCATACCCCACTTATCTGCCTTTTTTTGAGTATATGGTGAGTTAGATGAGAATGCTAGTTAGTTTGTTAAAAACCGAGGTCGGGAAATTCAGAACAAAAGAAATCGATCCATATGAAAGAGCGAGAAAGAAACTTGAAGATCGCATTCAGCGACTGGATAATTTCAAAAAAATGGTCAATTCACGTGGATCTGATCTGCGGGGTCAGTCTAAACAACACATGATGATGTGAGGTGAGTGGAAATTCAATTCAACAGCTCCGCCAAATCCTCGGCCCGCAAATGGGTATAACGCCGGAGCATCTGTAAGGTCTTATGCCCCGTGATGGCGGCGACCTGCATGGGATTCAGGCCCTTCTCGAAGAACCGGGACGTGGCCTCGTGACGGAGATCGTGAAAGGTCATACCGGTTCGATCCCGGTCTCCGGCACCAATGTTTAAGCCATTTCATAAAATCTCATTTTTCAGGAATTGATTTTTTGGTCCAATTTTGGTCCAATACCTTCGGAAATCC
>JAKAAL010000670.1 GCA_021802375.1 Bacillota bacterium
CCAGAGCCAGCACCAAAAAATTCCTGCGCTTCATCACCAACGTCGGTCGACTATCCATTGTGAGCAAGCCTCCTTTTGCAGGACGGGCTGTTACTCACAATGCTTATGCAGGCCATGCAATCAAAAGAACCTTAGGGCTTCAAGGGTTTGGAACCATTGTCCGGGCCCGCATAAGGCTTAATGTTCCAATAATGAAACATAAACTCCGCAATATGTTTCCACACGGGTGCCGACACTTGATCCCCATAAAATAAGTTACCAATCGGGCGGTTAATCATGACCAACATGATAAACCGAGGCTTGGGCATCGGGCCCATTCCCATATATGACGCGATAAACAAGTTGTTTGAGGTGCGTCCATTCACAATTTTTTGCGAGGTGCCCGTTTTCCCAGCAATGATATACCCTGGCACCTGAGCTGGCACTCCCGTTCCCTGAGTGGCTTCAAGGGTCATCATATGCTGTATTTCCTCGGCTATGGCTGGCGTGGTCGTGACAGATTCGACTTTGGGTTTTACTGCTTTCACCACCGTGCCATGGGGCGATAGGACAGCTTTCAAAATGTGCGGCTGCATCATGACTCCATTGTTGGCCACCGCAGAATCCGCCGCAACCATCTGCATTGCAGTAGCGGCAAAGCCCTGTCCGAATCCGATTGTCGCCAAATCAACCGGGTTCACCTGGTTCAAAGGAACCCAAAGCCCTGGGGAATCTCCAGGCAACCCCACGTTGCTAGGATGGTTAAAGCCGAACAGCTTGATGAAATGATACAAACTTGCGGCTCCGACTTTTAGCGCCACATCCATAAACACCTGGTCCGAGGAAACCTCAAGCCCTCGCGTCAGTGTAATCCAACCCCAGCCATTTGGATTCCAATCGTTAATGCGGACTCCGTCCACGATTTTATAGCCTACCGTATCAAACATACTGTTAGGCGTAAACAAACCCAGTGTCAATCCCGCCGTTGCCGTGACTGGTTTGAAGATCGAGCCCGGCGGCACCGGATCCTCTACGGCATAATCGTTCATCTGCAACGGCGTCGCATTGTAGTAATTGTTGGGATTAAAATTGGGCCAGTTGGCAAGCGCAATGACAGATCCGGTATGCGGATTGAGCACAATGACCGTGCCGTTGAGGGCATGGGCTCTCTTAATACCCCACTTCAACCATTTTTGGGCAGCAGCTTCAATATTGGCATCAATGGTCAACTGTACGGTATCACCCGGTACCGGCGCCTTATAGGCTAGCTGCCATTGTGGCAGCGGATTTCCGGCAGCGTCGGTTCTCACAACCCAACTACCTGGCTTGCCAGCCAAAATTTTATTGTATTCGTATTCTACTCCCGCTAGTCCTTGGCCTTGAGATCCCACCATTCCCAACACTTGCGAGGCCAAAGTTCCGTTAGGATATTCACGCCCAGTAGACGGAACCACCGAGATTCCCGGCAAATTTAACGTTGAGATCTGATGCGCCACAGCACTGGATACCGAACGCGCCAGCAATGCATACCATGACCCATTACCCAATACTGACGCCAACAACTTGGAGGAAAACGGCAAATAATGGGCCAAAGTTACCGCTGCGCTTTCCACCTGTTTTCGTGAAGTCAAATATTTGGGTACAGCAACCACTTGATAGGTCGGAGTATCCATTGCCAGCACTATTCCGTTGCGGTCCACAATCTCCCCCCGGCTCGCCGGTAATGCAATGCGGTGCACATGAATGCTGGAGGCATAAGCATGAAGTTGATTAGCGTCGGCAACCTGAATCATGAGAAGTCGAACCAGCAGCAATGCCGAAAACAAGGCTGTGTACAGCAACAGCAGCCGAGCCCGGTGCCGCACCAAGTGCGTAGATTTTTTTTTCATTTGGCAACTAATGCTTGCCGCAAAGCCAATATCCATTGCGACACGCGTCCATACCATGGTGTGCTCTTTGCAACCGCAGGAGCGGCACTGCGAATGCCCGTGTGAATCATAGGACTCTTGAGGGCTACATGATATTTTTGGCTATCAGCCGCCAAAACTTGAGGAGAACTCAATTGGGTCACCGTGGCAGCCAATACTTGGTTCTGTCGAGTCAAATCCGTATATTGGGATGATAGGGCATCGACCTGATAACCCATCACTAAGACATGAACAGCCAAAAGAGACGCCCCCATACCGACAGCCCAAACCCCCATAATCCACAATATGGTATGGGCTAGCCCGTTAAATTTGCGTCGAGGGCGCGGCGTCATTTTGGGACGCAGTTTCTTTTCCCAAGTGCGGGCTAAATTACCCTCTTTGTACAAAACATATTCATTTTCTTGCTGGTTGATCATTGAACTTCAACCTCCTTGGAACCAAAACCTCGAAATTTGTTATCTTAAGACGAACTATGTCGATGCTATGAACACAGGCATTCCCGGGATAAGGACCCGCTGCTAACCCTTAGCAAAAGCGCGCAATTTGGCCGAATGAGACCGCGGATTACTTTCGATTTCCTCAGGGGAGGGAATGAGTGGCCGACGGGTAACTACAATTCCGCGTTGACTTGCCTGCCATTCCTGGAACGTGTGTTTAACTATGCGGTCTTCGAGCGATTGAAATGAAATGGCCACAATATGCCCTTTGGGTGCAGCAACGTCAATAGCAGCAGCCAGTCCTTGCTTTAATGCCGCCAATTCATCATTGACCCAGATACGCAGGGCTTGAAACGTCCTCCGGGCGGGATGTCCTCCTGTTCTCCGCGCCGAAGCCGGAATGGCCGCTTTAATTAATTCCACCAGTTGACCGGTCGTGCGAATGGGCTCTTTCTCCCTGGCACTCACGATGAAGTCTGCAATCCGCAATGCCCAACGCTCTTCGCCCCACTCTTTTAGAGCACGGATAATATCTTCTCTAGGCTTCATATTTACTAATCGAAATGCGGTGACTGGATTATCGGGATCCATCCGCATATCCAAAGGGGCATCGATATTTTGGTAGCCAAATCCGCGCGCCATCTGGTCTAGTTGTGGTGAAGATACTCCTAAGTCAAACAAGATACCCTGAACCGCGCCTTTTTCGTCTGGGCTCAAAATATCGTCTAACCTGCGAAAATTACCCTGGCGTATCGACACCCGGGAACTCCACGCTCCTAACCGATCATGAGCTTGGGACACTGCCGCAGGATCCTGGTCAATAGCAATGAGACGAGAGTCGGGAAATTGAGATAGCAGCAAGTGGCTATGACCTCCTCCGCCTAATGTTGCGTCAAGGTATAACCCGGACGGGTCTGTGACCCAGTGGGCCAAAACCTGCTCGGGCATAACACTTACATGAGTAAATGTCACCAAGCCACCACCTCCCTCAAAAACCGAAGTCTCCCATTTTCTCTGCAACGTCTTCGTAACCTGCTTGAGCGGTCGATTGGTACTCTGTCCATCGATCAAGGGCCCATAACTCGACGCGACTGCTGACTCCGACGAGCACTACATCTTTTTGCACTCCGGCAAATTCCCGCAATCGAGGAGGAATGGTAATCCGAAATTGGCGGTCAACTTCCACATCTTGAGCTCCCGCCAGAAACAATCGTTGAAAAGCTCGCGCATTAGCATTTGTCATTGGAAGAGACCTTAATCTCTCCTCCATTTTTTGCCATTCGTCCATGGCGTAAAAAAACAAACAACCATCGAGTCCTTTAGTCATGACAAAATGGTCTTGAAGATCATCGCGAA
>JAKAAL010000671.1 GCA_021802375.1 Bacillota bacterium
AAAGATACCCGGGCCGCATCCGTTTCGGCCATCTGCATCCCAAACCTTTCCGATGTGGGGACGGCCCTTACAGCCGACCCTGAAATGCTCGCCCTCGCTACACGGGACCATACCGACCCGGGAGCCTCCAAAATGACCCAGCAAGACCACATCGATGACTTCCTAACCATCGCGAACCCCAACTTCTGGGCTAACCTGGATGGTCTGACTATTGACCAAGCTGCTGCCTTGTCGGCGGGGATTGACCCTGAGGGTCTTAGTAGGCTTCGGGATCTTCAACGCAGCGACCAGATGGATGAGGAGGAGCCGATCATTAATTTCGGAGCCAAGCAGGATCGATATTATCAAAACAAGGCCCTTATCGAGACCGCTATCAGCGTGGGCGCTCTTCACCTCGTGAATGAGCTCCTTCCTTACCAGGAGTTTCATGCCTGGGCGACAACCAAGGGCCTGTCCCTGCCCACTACCCCTCCCGTTGCCCCCCAGGCAAACGATGCCATCGACGTTTTCCTTCGAGACTTTCTCGGGGCTAATTACCAAGATTACGCTCGCTTGAAATTGGCTATACTGGGAGCTAAGCAGTACGCCACGGGCCAGGTGAAGACGCAGCTGGAAGTCGTTGAGTACTTCACAACGGTGACAGGCAACGGTCAAGCGCAGTCCAGGGAGGCTAAGGAAAAGATTGCCTACGTGGCACAATCAGACAGTCGGGGTCGACCGGGAAGGAGGTAGGTATTGGAGTATCCGTAGGCGCCGAGCGTCAAGTGGTGGGTGAGATTGGGAAAGAATTCCAGCACGCCACTAATCGCCGTGAAGAATCCAGCCGCCAAGCCAAGCGCTTTGGGCCGGTATGGGATGAACAAGCGAAGAGGGATGAAGGGACAGTCCAAAAGATGCGGTTCCTATTGGGGCTCAGACCGCCACTGAAGAGCGATATTGGGCAGCTTAGGGAATGTCATGGCACACAAGTATTTTTCTCAACGAACAGGTTCCAATCCCAACCTCGAAGGCCTTCCGCTTTCCGACATAATCGGCTTATTCATAAAAGTCTATCATCACCTCCGCCAAGACGGCTATTTTGACGAAGCGTTTGGCTTCTGCTGCGTCGATGCTGGGGACATTCCTGGCCAAGTAAAAGACGTAGAGATGGAGATGTTATTGACGATTCGCAAAAGAAACCTCTGGCCAATAGAGACTCACGCAGACCGCTACTCAGAAGACGATCTTTTTGATGTTATCGAATTCCTATACCAGACTGTATCAAAACCAATCGACGGAACCATGCACTCCTATGCTCAATGCGGCATGCATTGGGAGACATTTAATCAAGCAGAAGGCCGCCACGAATACCGAGAAAGACTCAATCAAGTTCTTCGGCACTACGAGAAAAGATTCGAGCTTTCGGCAAGTGGCGAGGTCTTGCAATGCCCTGAAGAGGGCTTTGAGTCGATATTCAACGCCGATGTTCTTTCAAATGAGGCCAACGTAGTTGAGCGCATTAATGCGGCAACACTCAAGTTTAGAAGGCATGGGTCAAGCCTTGATGATCGACGCCAAGCTGTCAGAGACCTTGCCGACGTTCTAGAGTATATGCGAGCAGACGTCAAGACTCTGTTAACAAGCAAAGACGAAAGCGATCTCTTCAACATCGCGAACAATTTTGGTATTCGACATCACAATGACAAGCAAAAGACATCATACGACACGGCAATCTGGCTCAGTTGGATGTTCTATTTCTACCTCGCCACTATCCATGTTGTACTGAGGAAGGTCGAACATGAAAAATCGAAATAGAAGGCCCGTTCTCCGAAGCCATCGGGCAGCGCTTCCGGACTCTTTTAAGGTGCTCCGCTTTAGCATTCGACAACTACCGACTAGCCTAAGACTGGGCTGCGTGAGAGGGACTAAGGATACGCTACAATCTCTACGTTCGGATCATTGCACTATATCAAAACGGGATCACCAAGAGGACCGGCACGGGCCTGACGTAGGCTTTCAAGTGGTTTCACATAAGGCCAAAGAACGCTTAAGCGGTACGAATCGTCGGGCAATCTGTACTCCATAGCCAAGCCAGCTTACGGCTTGAAGAAACTAGAACTTGCCAACCAGGGGGCAATCATGAGCAACGAGCCGCGACACGATCATATTAATAGCGATGGAAAACGCCAAACAGCGCTTCGAGATGAGCGCTTGCAGCAACTGATTGAAAGCTGCCAACAAGAGGTTCTGCGCCAGATCATCGGCCCCTTCGGCCTAACGCCTGCGATGTTTGACGACAAGGATGGGGGCAATGTTGCAACCGTGCACAATGCAGAACGGTCGATTTTCCCCGATGATCTACACAAAGATAATTTTGCAATGGCCCATGAACAATATGACCAAACAATGCGGCAAAAGCATTTGGACGACACGGATGCCAGAGGAAAACCATACGAGGATATAAACAGAACAATAGACGCTGGAGGCGAGGCATTAAGTGTTGCAACAAATAGGCCGATGGTGAAGGGCAAGATTAATGGCGATCACACCGTTTCATTAAAAGAAGCTCATGAAGACAAAGCTCTACACCTACGCTTCTCGGAAGAGGAGCGGAAAAAGATTCTGAACAACAAAAAGAATGTGGTCTTCATAGAGGAATCTATAAACAAGTCAAAAGGCCACAAATCTTGGGACGAGTGTCTTAGCAATCCGGAATTCGTCGAAAAACACGAGCTAACGCCTGAGGACCAAAGACGAATAAGAAAAATGGACAAAGCCACAAGGAGCGACATCCAGAGAGAAAAAAACAAAAGGCTTACGGGGGAATTACTTTCCACGAGCGCGAAAGAGGGCGGCAAAAATGCTTTACGTCAAGCGTTGGGGGTCGTCCTACATGAATTTGTCAACGGCAGCTTTATTGAGATTAAAACGCTACTGAAAGATTGTCACAACGAGAAGAACCTTATAGATCGGCTGATTAAAAGTCTTAAGCGCGTAATGAATCGTGTCATCAACAAGCTCAAGGCGGCGCTGGAAGCGGCGATTCAGGGCGGCGTGCAGGGTCTTATTAGTAACTTGTTGACGTTTCTGATCAACAACCTGATCACGACCTCCGCGAAGCTAGTGACCATTATTCGGGAGAGCATGCATAGCCTGTGGAAGGCCATCAAGATGATGGTAAAGCCGCCGGAAGGCATGTCACCCATGGAGGTTACGCGAGAGGCTACGAAGATCATCGCTGTGGTGGTGACAACGGGACTAGGCCTTGCGATGGAAGAGTCAGTCAAAGGCTTCATAATGACCGTGCCCGTGCTGGCCCCGATCACCGATGTGCTTGCCGCTGGGCTCACCGCGATCATGACTGGTATCACGGGCGCTTTGATCGTTTACGGCATCGACCGCCTCTTTGATTGGCTGAGTTCGACTGGGACCGAGCTTTTGGCTGCACAGGAGGAAAACGCTGAGGCCCAAATGCTTGTTGTGGGGCGCCTGCAAGCCTGGCTGAGTCTTCAGTATGACAATTCACGCCTCTATGAGGGATGTGCAATTGGGTATCGGCAGATCCAAGAGAGCTATGCTGGTATTGGGTCTCACATACGGGCGGCATCGGATGCTGCGGACGCTTCAATCAAAGGTGGAAGATCGATGATTGAGGATGTCGAAAGTCAAATTGACCGTACAAAGCGGTTTAAGAACGCGCTCAAATTACTTTAAGAA
>JAKAAL010000672.1 GCA_021802375.1 Bacillota bacterium
AACGACACGCTCAGAGCCTCGTACCAGTTGACCCCAAATGGCGCAAAATTTTTGTTCCGTTTCGTCCAACCGCCGATCGCCCAAAGTCCCCGACGCTCCCCTCTTTCGAGCTGGAGGCATCCCCCCAATCTACTATATAATAGCTGAGACGCATACCAACCAGGAGGCCTTCTCATGCATGCTGCTGTTGTCGAGTCGTTTGGCCAACCCCTGGTCATCACGAGTCTGCCCGAGCCCGAGCCTGCCCGAGACGAAGTCGTGGTCCGAGTTGAACGGGTGGCGGTAAACCGTACCCTCGATGTCGAAGTTCATCAAAGCGGTGCCGGCTGGGGTGTCGCTCCCCCTTTGGTCACGGGAGCCGATCCGGCTGGCATCATTGAGGAAGTCGGTTCGGACGTCACCCAATTTCATCCCGGTGATCGCGTCGCGGTGTTCCCCTTTCTCTTTGACGATCACTGCCCTTGGTGTCGGCAAGGCCAGCACTCTGCCTGTGACCAATTTGGCGTGCTCGGTGTTCATCGCTTGGGAGGGGATGCTCAGCGGCTCTCGATACCGGCTCGTAATTGTTTTCGCCTCCCTGATACGGTAAGTTTTGACCATGCGGCGGCCGCCAGTCTCACCTATGGGGTTGCCGTCGAACTATTGATTCGCCGTGCTCAGATCAAGGCCGGAGAGACGATCTTAATTTGGGGCGGTGCCGGCGGAGTAGGCTCTGCCGCCATCGACATTAGTCACGGCCTGGGCGCTCGCATCATTGCCGTCGGTTCCAGCCCCGAACGTCTAGCCTTTTGTCGAGAACTCGGGGCAGACGAAACCATCAACCGCCGAACGGACGCCGTCGCCGAGGCCATTGGCGATATGACCCATGGCCGGGGGGTGGACGTGGTCTTAGAAAATATTGGGCAGGACAGCTGGCAGACGAGCCTGGGCGCGCTCGGCCGCGAGGGTCGGCTAGTCACCTCGGGTGTCGTCACCGGTGCCCAGGCCGCAATCGATATTCGCGCTTTATACCGTAAGCACGTGGGGCTCTGGTTTTCTGCGGGATTTGGGCTACCGGTCTTTTCCTCGGTCATTGAAGGCCTGGCGTCTGGCCGCTACCACCCCGCGGTCACCAAGGTCGCTCGCTTGGCCGAAGCCGATCAAGCCCAGAGCTTAATTGTTTCCAATCATGCGATGGGCCGGATCCTCCTCGATCCCCAAGCACGCTAATGGCGCTGGCCAAAAGGCTAAGCACACTCGCCTGAGTAAGCAGGGAGGGATCGTTAGCGGACCGGGATACCGGCATGCTCCAGTCGGCACCGTACAGCCCATCTTTGCCGCATGTCGAGGTTGCCCGAATCGCCTCGAGCACGATCGCCCTCCGATAGGCTTTGGCTCCGGCCACTTGCTGGAGGCGGGCCAAACTCTCAAGGAAAATGGCAAAAAAAGCGTCTTGCTCCGAAGGACCCATGGTGTTGAAGGCTACTAAACAGCCGGTAAGCGGATCTTGATAGTGCGCTAGGACCCCGTCGGCCAGGGACTCGGCGCGCCTCAGATAGCGAATCTGGTGGTCTGATCGGTACCGATCGATGTCTGCGTCAATCATGACCCCACTGTCGTAGGGCAAGGGAAGCCCCTTGCGGATACGACCTGATCCAACCAGCGTATCCCCATAAAGCCCGTCCAACTGCATCATATGGTGGGCATTCCATCGGCGGATATGGCTCGCCCACCGGCGATACCAAGGATCCCCGGTCCATCGGTATAGCATCTCGGCACCAATAAGAAAGGTTCCGGTGGCGCTTTCCGTGCGTCCTTGGCGTTTGGTATTGAACCACTCGCCGCCGTCCTTCGTGTCCCAACCGGACACCATAAAACGAAAAACGACTGCGGCCCGCTTTAGCCAGGACGCACTACCGGTTAGACGATATGCCCGAAGATCGTCGAGTAGCACCCAGCCGTTGTCGTCGAAAAATTGCAGTCCTTGGGGCGCGTCGATGGCCGCCGTGCAGCCAGGTGGATGTGACGACGTGTCAAAATAGGGCAGCAAGCGGTCCATTAGCGGTGTGAGTTGGTGGTTGGAGATACGCCCGTGTAGCGCGTGCCAAAGCCGTTCGCGAGCTCCCACCCACTGGCTCAAGGGCCAAAGGTAGGCAGGGGCACGGCCCATGCTCTGTTGGCGTTCGGAAAGCACCATCGATCCGTCCCAGCGCATAGGATAGGCCGCATCGACCGCGCGCACTAACTTCTCGGCGCAGAAACGAAAGCGTCTGGCTAGGATCGACCGAGAAACATCTTCCGTAGCACCCCGTTTAGCACGATGGCTGGCAAGACTGACCGGAGCCGAGGGCAGTCCGGGCCAGGGGTTGTTCCAGAACAACACGGGGGCCCGCCCTCGTTCGATCCGATCCATGAGCGCATAGAAGGCCGCGCGCCCCTGAAGGCCACGAGCCACGACCGTGTCCCCACCGCGTCTCCAGGGGATAATAGGGTCCAGTCGGGCCTGGCCAACCCACCATCGCGGTTTCCCCCGTTTCCCGGACTGCACTAGCACGCGCCGCCACCCAATGCCGAGGTCGCCGTGATCCATCAGGTCACGGGTGGCCATGGCATACAGGGCCGTGGCCGCAATGCCGACCGGCCCGACAGCCAGCCCGCGCCGCCATCCGAGCCTGGGCACCACGACCCGGTCTACGCCACCCGTGGGGGTCGGTGCCGGCAGAGCATCGTTGTAGACGGCCGCCGCCAACTCCCCTAAACCCGAATCGGCCGCAGCCAGGACGTAATGGTAAGTGGTCGCGGCGTCCACGGCAAGACCGCTTGACCCGGGGTCGATGTGACGGCGAACTCCCATTTGGGGCTCCACGACCCCGAGGTGCCATAACCCTGCGACGACACGCATTGAGCGCGGTCGGCTGTAAATCTGCCAACGAGCCCCTGCCAGCACGTCGTCCGTACCCGTCATGGTGGTGGGCGAGATGGGTAGAGTCCTCACCTTTTGCATCAGACGAACCATTCGCCCATGCCACCTCCAGCAAAAGAACCAGTATCCTCGTGCGCGCGCCTCGAGTAAAGCCCTGTCCATAGCGTGGGCTGCCAAGGCCAGCGACTCCACGGATGGATGAGGTGCTCGGGAAAGTTCCGACCATAGCCTGGCCATCGCCTGGGTCGTCCACGGCCATGCCTCGTGATGGCCCGTGAGCAAGGAGACGCGTGAAACGGCCCAGATCTCTGCCGCTAGTGCCCGATCGGTCCTTGGTCGTTGGGCCATAAGCTGAGTTACCAACCTTTGCGCAGGCTCTCTCATGCCTGCTTCGGCCAATGCGACGGCGGCATCCGCACGCGCCCTGGGCAGCACCGTAGGTCCCGAAGCCTGGGCCAGCAAGTATTTCAGCGCGTTTTGATACCGTTTGGCATAGATTTCGGGCGACGAGGCCAGGACTCGCCCCGTTGGGCTTTGGCGATTAGAGGCGGCGACGCGACCTTCGGTTGGCAGAACCTCTGGGGCAGTAAATTGGAGCAGTAGGACGAGCGCCGTTGCGGCAACCATCACGACAGAACGAGAGCGTGCGCGCGTAAGCATTCCCCTCCTTCGCGTGTACCGAACATAGTCTGACTCGTCGGCCCATCCATCATCCGATGAGGCGCTCCCGTATATTGGTTTAGACGGAAGCTTTGTCCAAAATCCGGGCCATGCTCCGCGAGATGTCCTCCGT
>JAKAAL010000673.1 GCA_021802375.1 Bacillota bacterium
CGGCGACCGAGACATGATCCTCGCGGCTTTCATCAAGCGAGTCACCTCCTCCTGATGCGCGATTGGCTACGTGGCCGAAGGGAAAGTTGCCACGGTCGGACTCCCCCGACTGGATTTCCTAGGTTACAGGCTGCACCGCTGTAAAGCTCGTCAACTATGTGCGGCTATTACATCAAGGAGTGACTGGCTCCCCTAGCTAGTGTTAGGTTCCCGTGTTTAACGGCACCCGTTGACAGCCCATGCACGCCCATCTTGTTGTTACTCGTGGCCTGCCTGAATTCCTTCCCAGGCGTCTACCCGAAGTAGTCAAGGAACTGGGTGGAAGTTTGCGGGAATTTCCGAAAGCGATGCAGGCACGTTGTGGAGGACATTGGTTGCCGTGAAATCTAAAGCCTTGGTAGAAAGCTTTCGTCCGGGCAGGTGCAAGGTGCCGTAAAATAGCAGTAGGCGACGAACATCCATGGTTATCTTGAATGCGGGGAGTCTTCCGTAATATCCAGACCGTTTTCTCCGGCAAGAATCCTCCGAAAAGGTCCAGGATGTGTGCAGCAGGTCCTTCCAAGACGCATAGGATTCACCGGGAAAGGCATGGCTCCCTCCGAACATCGAACCTGCCGGACGTAGGATCGTCTTTCACCTTTGGCAAAAAGGAAGAGAATAAACGGGATTCCGCCAAAAAAGGGGTAACGGGTATTGCTGGATCGAGAAATGAGCTTAACCGAACATCTAAGCGAGTTGCGAAACCGCCTCATAATTGCGCTAGCAGTAGTCGGAGGATTATTCATCGCCGGCTTTTTTGTAGCCAGACCGATACTGCATTGGTTGATTTTGCGTGCAGATGTTCCTCATATCATCGTGATCGGCGTGCCCGAGGCATTTTTTGCACTCATCCGGGTGGACTTCATGATGGCCCTGACGTTATCTTCACCCGTATTGATCTACCAGGCTGCCGCCTTTATTTGGCCTGGCCTCACCGACCGTGAACGCAAAGTGGTGCAAGCCGTCTTAGGCCCAGGATTAGGCTTGTTTCTGGTTGGCATGGCCGGCGGATTTTTCGTATTTGTGCCCCTGGTGTTGCATGTCATGCTGTCGTTCGTTGGCCAAGGATTATCCGAGTACTGGACCATTACCAACTACCTGAACTTCATCACCTTTTTGACCATTCCTTTTGGCTTTCTGGCCGAAATGCCCTTGGTCGCGGGCGTCTTGGCTCGGTTAGGTTTGCTACATCCCGCCCTGTTGCGCCGATATCGGCGCTACGCCATTTTGGTCGCGTTTTTGATTGCGGCGATAGTCGCGCCTCCCGACGCTTTGTCCATGATCGTCATTGGATCCGCCATCTACCTAATCTATGAGGTGTCGGCCGTGGTAGCGCGAATCTTTTATCACGAGAGATCTTACGACCCTCACGCGGGAGAGAACCTTGGCGAATAATACGGATTCGCCCCCCATCGTCAACCGATCCAGTCACCATTAGTTCAACAAGCAAGGGCGATCATAAGGGATGCCCACGGCTTCACCGACGATCCTGATCGAACGCACGGTGTAGAATCTAGTACAATTAACCAACACCTATATTTTCAAGATAGGATGCGGCTGGCCGATAAGCGGCCTCGATCAATTGAAAGGAGTCAGCGATGGATATTTTGTCGCCCGTGCACATCCTTCTCCTGCTGATTATCGCGCTGCTCGTCTTTGGCCCCAAGCGGCTGCCTGAGATTGGAGCGGGATTGGGCAAGAGCATTCGGGAGTTCAAAGCCGCCATGGAGCGCACCGATACGCCACCAGCATCCGATCAAAACTATTCCGTGACGACGGTGGTGAGCGAAGAAAAGGATCCTCCTCGATAAACGGTCAATCTGGAAATCTCCGTCAAATGTCCTTATGACCCCGGCGGCCCTGCTCGCAGGTCCTGGGACCAGCTTTCCCCCATGCGTGCAAGCTGCCAGGGATTCGGAGAAGATGTGAACCGCCCCTGCATTTTCTCTCGGACATCGCTTTGCTTGGTCTGGTATCGTCACCGTAAAACATGAAGAGCAGCGCGGATAAGACATCATCCGTGCTGCTTCTCTCTGGGACCTCGAGGTACTCTCCTGGGATATCATCACCAGAAGGGGCAGAATAGCAAATTGTACAATATGGGAAAAAAAGGCAGGAGATGTGGCCTTCGAGGTCGAATGAGGATATCTCATCGATCTGCGATAGGGCGGGGTGCTAATGGAAGCGATCATCATGGGGTTGACGGGCGTCATCACTCTTTTTGAATTATGGAGGCTCGCAAGAACCAAATGTGGTCCACTGAGCACGTCGTATGTCTCGCCAAAAGGCGCAGATCTTCCACTGATTAGTGTCCTGGTACCCGTATGGAACGGGCGGGCCGAGTTATCCCGCCTCGTCGATTCCTTTCACGCCCTATCCCTGGATGCGGAATTGCTTCTATGCGTGGGAGGCCAAGATGGCGGATGGAACGAGGCTCAAGCGTATCCTTCATCGAACATCCGAGTCATTGAACAGCGGGCCGGGGAAGGCAAACAGGCCGCCTTAGCGCACCTGCTCCCCATGGCTCGCGGTTCCTTTGTCTACCTAACCGACGCGGATTGCCGACTCTCGGATCAGTGCGTGGCACCACTCGTCATTCACCTGCAAGAGCATCCATCGGTGGCAGCCGCAACCGGATCGAGCCGTCCCTTATCCCAGCAAGTTGATGTCCCCTTTATTTCCGCTCAGTGGTCGGTGCAACGGGCCAGCAACCCGAAGAGCTGTACGGCTACCACGGGTATTCTTGGCCGCAACGCGGTCGTACGTACCGAGGTGTTACGGGCGACCCGGGCGTTTGAGGTGCCCGCTCCCGTCGGAACGGATTATACCTTGGCCAAAGAGTTATTACGCCAAGGCTACCTCATCGATTTTGTGCCCGATTCCACCATCGACACGCTGTATCCAGCCACGCTTCGCGAATATGCAAAAAAGCAGGCGCGTTGGATTTCCAATGTCCTCCGCCTGGGCTTAAAATATCGCGCCTGGAGTGATGTGCGCGGAGTCGCCGTCACGACCCTGTTTTCCTTGGGCTTGCCTATCCTGATCCTGTTGGGTGTGGTTTGGTGGCAATTTTGGGTGCTGGCCGGCCTACTCGCAGGGCACGCGGTGGTCAATCGCCTGCGCTACCAACGCATGGCCAACCTCCCCCTACGGCCATCCGCCGTAATGCAGCATTTCATGGCCGACCAGCTCGCCGCCCTTTTGAGCGGTTGGCGGATCGCCTCGCGGAGTGTTAAGTGGTGAGGAGAGCACTGATCACCAAACACCTCACTTAGCCATCTCCCTGGTTGAACCGCTTCTTGCTGTCGGACTCCAGAATGGAATCGCATCATATGTAGAGTTCTACATACGATGCGTAATGTGAGCTCTAGGTTATGTGGAGAAGTATCGAGTACGCGATGCTCCGCCGTGCGACTATTCCTTAGGGATTCTCATAACACCTACCTCGGGATCGGTTCACAATACGCACCGGTGCCGTGGTTATCGGATGAAATGAGCGGGTTGCCGACCTCTGCGGTTCATTTGGAGTAACTAGTTAGGTACCCCCATTGCGCTAATTCATTGACCACTAGGCAAAAACAACATGGCGCAATAAAATATTGCTGGACTTCGTCGATCCGACCTGTTAGGGTAGGGGTATAAAGATCGACGAGG
>JAKAAL010000674.1 GCA_021802375.1 Bacillota bacterium
CTTGTGATGTTTGGTGGCCATTCGCGCGAGAGTCGTCACGTTTTCTTGCTGGCCGCGCTATTGCAAGGGGAGTCAAGAGAGAGTGCACGGAGTCCATGCTCTGACGTAGTGCTGTATCTCCCAATTTTTTGGAGAAGCCGCAGAAGGAGTCGACGCGATATGAGAGACGATGGGGGAACTTTCCATCCGTATCGGGGATGTACGGTCGTGCTGGCCACCAAACATCACAAGGAGAAGGTTCTGGGGCCCCCGTTGCGGGATGCCGTGGGACTCGAGATGTGTGTGCCTGATGGCCTCGACACGGATCTGCTGGGGACCTTTAGTGGAGAAGTGGAGCGCCAGGGATCGCCTCGAGAAGTCGCCCTGCATAAGGCGCGTCTAGGGATGCGCATGGCTGAGAAGAACTTAGGCTTGGCCAGTGAGGGAAGCTTTGGTCCACATCCCCAAATGCTATTTCTTCCTTCTGACCACGAACTGCTTGCCTTTGTGGATGAGACACGGGATATCGTGGTGATCCAACAGGCGACCAGTCTGCAGACGAACTATGCCCAGGTGACCGCGAAAACCGTGGATGAATTGAACGATTTTCTCGCTAAGGTGCAGTTTCCTTCGCATGGACTAGTGGTGCGTCCGCATTCGGGACGGCAACCGGAATGGCTGTTCAAAGGGATTCAGGAAATCCCCGCGCTGCAAGATGCTGTGGTTCGATGTGCCCGTGTCTCGGAGGACGGGTTGGCAGAGGTTGAAACCGATATGCGCGCGCACATGAATCCGATGCGGCAACAGGTATTACGCGAGCTCGGGATGAGTCTCGGTCGGCGATTGGCCACGCTTTGTCCGCAATGTCAAACACCTGGATGGGGACTGATTCGAGTGGTGCCGGGACTGCCGTGTGAATGGTGTGGTGAGGCTACCGAACTGGGAGCCGAAGAAATTCAAGGATGTCCCCGATGCACGTATCAAGAATCTGGCCCCCGGACCGATGGTCTACGCACCGCGCCAGCCGCGCAGTGCTCATGGTGCAATCCCTAAGGGCTAGCACATCGCCAGTCGGCAGGGGCGGTTGCGTTGGACGTGAAAAGCCTGGGTGGGGCCGCCCGGTCTAGGTGCGTCCCCTGCACCTGCAAGCAACAAAAGTGCGTGGGGGTCAATGCCGGGGTGTTGGATGCGATGTATGTAGGTATGAGGAGGAGAGGAGCATGACCGTGAGAGAATCCCATGCGATCATGACCGACGGCGCCAATGCCCAAGGTTTGGGCGAGGGCTCTTACCAGGCGTTGATTGTAGGAGGCGTGTGGCAGCCCGATCGGGAAGCCGTCGTGGAACGCAGTCTGGGGTGTCAAGGAGCATGCCTGTGGTTTCGCTGCGAAGGTGCCATGTTGTGGGATGCGTACGGGTCCATGGTTCGCAGTTTATTAATCGCGCTGCGTCGCTACCCGTCCGTTCATTCCATCTACGTGGTGGCCCAAAGCTCGGCGATTCTCGCCAGTGAAGCCGAATCGACGCTGGCGGCGGAGCTTCAGGCAGAAGTCTCGGAGGATAATCTTCACACCATCACGTATTTGCTCCGTCATATGTTCGGGGTAGAACCGCAAAAGTGGTGGGGGCAGATCGCCGATCCGCAAATGGCGGTGAGAGCAGCCGTTCGCCTATTGGAAGAACACCCGTTGATGCTATCCTCCGTGATAATCAAAGGATTTCTACTCGAGGAGACGGGGACGCCATTGCGACCGCTGAACACAAAAGCGTAGCTTGCGAGCTGGAGTGCAGAGCTGCGCCATAGGCCGGACTAGCGACCATGGCGTTCTCATCGAAGTCGCCAAGCACCACGAATCCACCAACTGGAGGATGATATTATGACACGACGCACTCCTATTACGGTAGCCTACGGCGACGGGATTGGGCCCGAAATTATGCGTGCCACTTTAGACGTTGTCCTAGCTGCTGAAGCGAACCTGGAGATTGAGACGATTGAAATTGGGGAACAGGTCTATCGAAGGGGGGTAGACACGGGGATGGAGCCGACAGCGTGGGACTCACTGCGTCGAACGCAGGTGTTTCTCAAAGCGCCCATCACCACCCCCCAAGGAGGAGGGTACAAGAGCCTCAATGTAACCATTCGTAAGGCGCTGGGGTTATTCGCCAATGTTCGCCCCAGCACGTCTTACCACCCTGTGGTGCAGACCTCCCACCCTCACCTTGATGTGGTCATCATTCGGGAGAACGAAGAAGACTTGTACGCAGGCATCGAACACCGCCAGACGGACGAGGTCTATCAGTGCCTCAAGCTCATCACCCGCCCAGGGTCGGAAAAAATTATCCGCTATGCCTTTGAGTACGCGCGCGCCCATCACCGCACGAAGGTCAGCTGTTTCGTGAAGGACAACATTATGAAATTGACGGATGGATTGTTTCACAAGGTATTCGATGAGATTGCCCAAGAGTATCCCGACCTAACCCACGAGACCTGGATCGTCGACATCGGAGCGGCGAGACTTGCAAATACGCCAGAACTGTTTGATGTCATCGTGCTGCCAAATCTTTACGGTGACATTTTGTCCGACGTCACCGCTGAAATGTGCGGATCGGTCGGCCTGGCGGGATCAGCCAACATGGGAGAGCAATGCGCGATGTTTGAGGCCATCCACGGATCCTCTCCACGTTTGGCAGACCAAGATTTGGCCAATCCGTCGGGCCTACTGTTGGCAGCCGTGATGATGCTAGTGCACGTCGAGCAATTCGCGGTGGCGACTCGGGTGCACAACGCCTGGTTGAAAACAATGGAGGACGGCGTGCATACGCAAGACGTCTATCGCGAAGGAATAAGCCGACAGCCGGTCGGAACCAGGGAATTCGCGGAGGCCGTAATTCAGCGCCTGGGGGAGAAGCCGACCCTGCTGAAACCTGTCTTCTACGAAGCCTCACCACCCATCGTGCGCTGGTCCAAAAAGGCCCAGCCGCAAAGGGCCGTGAAACGTCTGGTGGGGGTGGACGTGTTTTTGGATTGGAAAGCAGGATCCGCACATGAGCTAGCGGGGAAGTTGCAGTCGGTGTCCTTGGACGTTTTACCTTTACGGGTTATCACCAACCGAGGCGTCAAGGTGTGGCCAGGGGGATTTCCCGAGACGTTCTGCACCGATCACTGGCGCTGTCGATTTCTCGGTTCCGACGAGACCACACTTCACCGAGGTGAGGTGGTGGCTCTCCTGCAACGCATCCTCGACCGAGGGTTGGAACCAATTAAAACGGAGAATCTTTACCTCTTTGATGGAGTCCGAGGTTTTTCAGAAGTACACGGATAGAGCGGAACGGATCTTTGCTTTACCCTTGCGAAGCATAGGCCACGGGAGAGGAAGCCCCTTGCCGAGCGCTGGCCCACTTGGTCCGGCCAAAAGCCGCCTGGCCATATCCAGCGCTCGGCCAGGGACGGACGTTGCCAACCGGCTCTCGCGATTTCCCGCCAGCTCGATTGATACAGAGACACCTGCGAGAAGACTTCAAGTCCGTGCTGGAACTGGAGCCCCCTGAACATGGAGATCGTCGGAAGTCGGAACCGTTTAGTCGATAACGAGATTAAACTTAATGATGCTCATTGTATTCACGACATTCTTTTCGTATAATGGAATGCGAAGTAATATTCACGATATACGATTCGTGTATAAG
>JAKAAL010000675.1 GCA_021802375.1 Bacillota bacterium
CCACAGGCTGTCTGCGGCTTCATCTCCCGGACACCCGCTCCGGCCAAGATGCTATACTGAAGCCACTTCACACATGCAGGAGGAGTCGCCGTCCCATGATGCAAGGCACCCCCGAACGGCTGCGGCGCCGGTTGATCGGCAGCGGCGCTCTCATCGTGGTTGCGGTCGGCACTCGACAACTGTACATTCACAGTGCCTGGCTGGCCATTGCTTATGTGGTATTCTTTCTGTGCTGGACCTGGCTCCCGCTTCGCTACCGCTCATGGCGCAATGACCTGATTCTTACCGCGATTGCCGCAACTGGCCTTCTCATTGCCGCTCAAACACCCCGCCTGCTCCCCGTAGCCACCTTTTTAATCGTGCCGTTGGGAGCATTTCTCGCATCGCATGCGCCTCCGACCCGCTGGGCCACACTCAGTCTGGTGGGTCTAGCCATCGTGCGTGTGCTGATGTCTCCTGCCGGCAACCTGAACCTGCTTGGCAACCTCATCACGATGGGCGGCATTTATTTCGGATTCTATGGTGCTCGGCTCCGTCGGGAAGCCCGCGAACTCGACAAGCGGCGCCTAGCGGAGTTGGAACGGGCCTATGCTGCGCTGCAATCCACCCACGAGCAGTTGATGAAGACAACGGCAGAGGCGGCCGAATCCCAGGCCCGCGAAGAACGGCTGCAAATCGCGGCGGACATCCACGACGGCGTCGGCCACCGCCTCACGTCACTCATTATCGGACTGGAATCCATGGAAATCATGTTGCCGAAAGACGCGGCCTCCGCCCAGAAACGCCTCCCTGGCCTGGTCACCACCGCCCGCCAAGCGCTGCAGGAGGTGCGTCAGGCTGTCCACGCCACCCAAGATTCGGACGATGAGTTTGGAAAGGACGACTTTCAGCAACTGATTGAAGCTGCGTCCCGCGACGGGGGGTGGCAGGCCGACGTGCACTGGGAGGCCGATCCCGACCGTTGGACCGCTCCAGTCCGCTTGACCCTATTTCGCGTGCTGCAGGAGTCTTTGACCAACATCCTGCGGCATGCGCAAGCGCGTCACGTGCGCATTGACTTCGCGAGCAAAGAGCGGTCTGTCACCCTGCGCGTGGCCGATGACGGCTTGTTGACCCATGATTTGACCCCAGGATTTGGCCTCAATCAGATGCGCCATCGGTGCCAGAACTTGGGCGGGAGATTGACATGGGCGCCGCAAGGGCCCCATGGGCTGGTGGTATTGGCCGAGCTACCATGGGAGGGAGATAAAGCATGAGCAACCCAATCCGCCTTTATATTGTCGACGATCAGCCCATCATCCGGGACGGCCTCCGGTATATGTTCGACCACCAGCCCGACATGGCCGTGGTGGGTTGTGCCGCCACCGTGTCGGCTGCCCTGGCGGAAGGCCCGGCAGCATCCGCCAACGTTGCCCTCTTGGATATCCGCCTGCCTGATGGCAGCGGCCTCGAACTGGCTCAGGCGATGGCCTCGTGGACACCCGCTCCCAAAGTCATTCTTCTCACCACCTTTGATGTTGATGAATATGTGCTGGCCGGTCTCAGGGCCGGTGCCATGGGTTACGTGCTGAAGGACCTGCCCACGCCGGAACTCTTGGAAACCATTCGCGCCGTTCATCGGGGGGAAGCCATGTACCGCACGCGGGCCGCCAGTTGGGCCCTGTCCCAAGCCATGCAGGGCGCTAGTCATCGCCTTCCCCCCGAGACCGCACCCGAACTGGACCTGCTCACCGACCGGGAAAAGGAGGTGCTGCACCGCATGGCCTATGGGGAGCGAAACTCGGATATTGCCCGTGCCCTCTTTGTCAGCGAGGGGACCATAAAAACCCATGTGCACAGCATCCTGAACAAATTAAACTTGGCGGATCGCACCCAAGCCGTGGTATGGGCCTTCCGCCACGGCTTGGTGAAGTGATTGATTTCC
Source organism: Bacillota bacterium (assembly GCA_021802375.1). The sequence goes on from JAKAAL010000675.1 coordinate 1,925, forward strand.
GAGCGTCGCACTAATTGGTGTCCGGCTTCACGTCGAGGCGATTTTGAATGATGGCCGCCAGTCCGACAAAGAGGATGGTGTAGCCCGCAAGAAACGCAATGTCCTTGATGTCCACGCCTTTGCCGGCGAGAAGGTTCCAAGCCGGCTGCGCATAGCGATAGGTGGGCATCCAATGGGCGATGTCCTGCATGGTCTTAGGAAGGGCCTCTACAGGAGTCCACAGCCCGCCCAGCAGCGAAAGCCCAAGGTATACCAAAGTCCCCAGAACTTGGGCGGAATTGCCCGCGAGTCCGATAAGGACACCCAGTGCGGCAAACGGTATCGATCCAATCCATATCCATAGCACGATCTCCACCCAATGCTTGGCGCTGAGAGTTACCCCCTGATTACTGTGGGCCACCATGAACACCACTGCCACAATCAAAAGCGACAAGCTTAGCTGCGTCGAGATTTTAGATGCCGCGTAGCCTACCGATGACAACGGCGTGGTGCGCAGCCAGCGCACCCATCCCATTTTCCGCTCGGCCGCGAGCCGCACGCCGAGCGTGTTGACCGAGGCCCCGACCACGCCGAATGTCGCCATAGACACCATAAAATAAGCACTCCAAAAGGTTCCCGCAATCGCGGTGGCGCCCCGTTGCTCATGGATGAACAACAGGTAAAACCCCACCGGCATGATGAGCGTCAACACAAAAAACCGTCGATCGCGAACCGTCCGCAGCAAATCGGCCTTCCACTGGCTTAAAAATGGCTTCATGCCAGCGAAACCTCCTCCCGCGTCAATCGGACAAACGCATCTTCCAACCCTGTTCCGCCCACGCGGATGTCCCGAATGTCCCAATTGTCGTGAATCAGGCGTTTCAGTACGGCGTCCGAGTCGCTCGTCACAATGGTCACCTGGCGTCCCGAGGTTTGCACGTCCGCCACCTCGGCCCACTGCCGCACGACATGAATCAACCGGGCGTCGTCCGCCACGAAGCTTATCTGGCGATCACCGAACTCCATCTTGATGCGCTCCGGCGGCGCATCCGCAATGACCAGGCCATGGTGCATCACCACGACACGGTCTGTCATCACATCCGCCTCCTGCAAGTCGTGCGTGGTGAGAATCAACGTGCGGCCTTCGCCCACATACTGGCGCAGGGCATCCCAAAACTGCCGCCGCGAGGTCACATCCATGCCAACCGTAGGTTCATCCAAAAACAACACTTCCGGGTTCCCAGCCATCGCGAGTGCAAATTGCAGGCGGCGCATCTTGCCCCCTGACAGCAGGTGCGCTTGCATGTCGCTGTCCGTGGCGAGTCCCGCCAGATTCAAGAGGTCATCCAGAGAGCGGGGATTTGGGTAAAATCCGCGTACCAAATTGATGCACTCTCTGACTTTGAGGCGTTCGGGCACGCTCACATTTTGCAGGACCACGCCAATTTTCTCGCGGCTGGCCAAATGCCCGGGCGTCCTGCCCAGAAGTCGAATCTCTCCAGTGGTCGGGTGCAATAGGCCCAGCATCATCGCAATGCTGGTCGTCTTCCCGGCTCCATTGGGTCCCAGAAGAGCCACGGCTTGACCGCTTGCGATGTCGAGCGACACCTCATTGACGGCAATGCGATGGCCGAAGTGTTTGCTGACATGATTCAAAGAAATCACGGGTTCCACAGGAATTCCTCCCTTGTGCGCCGCCTTTCCGGCGCTCCTCTCGAGTCCACGATAGCAAAGGCCTGGCGTGCCCGCCTCTATC
>JAKAAL010000676.1 GCA_021802375.1 Bacillota bacterium
TGCACTACCCCGAGTGGGTGCCGATCCCTCAACTGAGCCCGACCCGATGGCAAGAATGGCAACGAGAGTACTGTACTGTCGAGTCTTGGTGCGCGACATGGTGCCTTTTCATGTTTCCTGATCTCATGACCTGGAGTCGTCATACTCCATTGGAAAATACTGAGGAAGTTGAAGGATGTCATGATATCTGGTGGTTGCCCGCTCTGAATGACGAGACCATGTTCTTTTTCCACGAAGTAGATTGTCAAGAAAGCTCCGGGTCGAGTGGCACTTAACGTGTTATCACCGAAGGATCCAATGGTGACAATGTTCGGTAAATGGTTCCACTAACCTGAGGATTATCGATGCCGGGGTGTTGCATGGCATGCAAAAGGTTGAACATAATGCCCACGCATTGCCCTTCCCAGGCGCCGCAGTCGGGAGAGGTCAAGGGGAACGGAGCGGAATCCGTGAATCCGTTTCGAGTGCCCCAAGTTGGCATGACCCCTTGACGCGGGACGAAAAATGCGAGTGGCAAGACCGGGTTGGGCTGATGCCGGCCGTTGATGGAGGCCTTGTTGATTTATGACTATGGCAGACTTCGGGAGGCCTTGTCAGTCGGTGTCCTATGGGACATGGCGTCGACACAAGTCAACGTTAGCCCTGGATGGGCGGAATGAGCATCTTGGCGTAGCTACGTTGAGTCGCCAGGTGTTAGGCATTCATGTGCCTCCAACTCCATAACTCAGAAGAGATAATACCTTTGATGATTACGGCGTTAAGAAGATCCTCGTACAACCCTCATAGCGGGAAATGTGTTGCAACAGCGAATGCGATCATAGATCATCAGTTCGATTTCCTGGGCGATGGCATGCCCCGCCACAATCAATTGTTGTTCCGTCAAACGAGGATGATATTCTCGTAGTAACTGGCGAATGATGGTTTCATCTACCAATGATGCCAAAGGAACTCTCCTTCCGTTGCTGGTATCGGATGGACGTGTCAACAATTGCGCATTATGACAGCCTTCGACTTGCTTATAGGAAATCCTTTTTTCCGGGTGCTGAACTTTGAGGCGATCCGAGAACAAAGGAAATGTCGCCTAACCTCATCGTCCGCCCTCACGTTATTTGTAAAGAATGCCGAATGCGATCCCTGTCGGGCGTGCAGGTGGATGGGTGTGCAGTGGTCTTTTCCGCCTCCTAATGGAAGTTCCCACCCAATGACTGTACTCGGAACGAGATGTAGAGATCATCTCTCGACGTCCACTAACTAAGAAATCAAGAGATGATCGTCCGATCCATTCCGAAGAGGGTGGAGGTTGATGAGATCTGGCCTCGACCCTTGCTCGCACGGAACGGCTGCGATTCGTGGATCCGCCGTCCGAGAGTGTCCCGATGAGCCTGCAGGCAACATGGCTCGGTCTCAACCGTACGAGTAGTTTTGTCTGGTTTATCCGTACCGACAACGAAGTCTTTGCCGGGACAGGCTCTGGGAATTGGAACGGCAATTTACGGCAAACGCTGTGAACGCTACAGGTTCACTTGTTTTAGTGAGGGGGCCAACTTGCAAGGCATACGGGTTCAGAGCATCCGGAGTCCCTAATGTTTTCGACCACGCAGGTGATGGTATCCCATTGAGGGCCCCCAAGCTTCTCCTAGAGCTGGATCGCAACCACAGGGATGACGGGAAAGTTATTCATCGACTCATGAAATGCGCTGACCTGTTTTTGAAAATCCAGAGCGTTACCCTTGATTAGCCCGTTTTTCACGGCAATGCGCTGCGCTGTCATGCCGGGTTCTAGAACAAGTGATTCCATATTCCACTACTTCGCGCGACCCGTTCATCATTCACGAAAACCTCGCCGTAGTGACCGAATACCATATTTGTGTCATCCCTTCCGCGAGTTTGCCTTTGCCCGTGTCTCTTCGCAGCTCGTCTGCCCCGAGATTTCGATCGGACCCCATAAAATACCTGCCAAAGATTCTATTTTTTCCTTAATATTGTTTTCACACTAATGGTTATCACGTTACTCCCCAGCAACCACCGGTCAATTCAATGTCACTCGTTGAGGTTTGCACATAGGGGCTTGTCATATTTTGTGCTTTCGGCCCCCTTCAGAACAGTGGAGGTGTCGGGAACCAATAATTTCGCCAGAGGCCGAGCGCCAGGACAGCCATCAAGTCAATTGTCTGTGGACAGACCGTGAGTCATGATGAGACGCCAGGCTATTCGAGTGGGGTAATGGTCAGCCATACGGTGTGATGATGATCCGGTGCGGAGGATCTTCCCAATAAATTCCTGCATGCTAACGGAACTATATTGCAAAAATCCAGAGGGAAAATACAGGGCAATGTGTGCGGGATGTAGGGATGGGCCATTGGGTGGGCTTCCCCTTTCTTCGGATCAGCGTGTTGTTCGTTAAATGGTACGAATTTCCGTAATGTTCTACCCCGGCAGGCATGGTTTTGTATAATAAACGATAAACACTATGCGGCACGTCCTGAAAATATATCGAGGATTCCTGTCGCTGTAAGGTATCCTCCTAGAAGCCGACGACTATGTGGTCAAGGCAAGTTCGCGATTGGATGGGTCATGGACCGCTATCAGGTGAAAGTTGACAAAGACAGCGGCATTCGCGGCGACCTCAATACCTGGTCAGAGGCCCCGTGCTATATTGTCGGTCTGGTGGTCCGCATCGCCCATGTCAGCATGCAAACGTTGCGGATTGTGGCGGAGTTCCCCGGTTGGAATTTGATGAAAGGGTGGCAACCAAATAATGGTGGAAGTGACGTGCCCGGTTGTTCCCGAGAATCCGGGAATAAATTTGTTACCATCTGATCTACAAGATACCAGTCTGTCGACTTATAATTATAAAGAGAACCTGAATCCTGGGTGGGCAGAACTCGACGCCCTGGATGACCCGTGGAGACATTTTCTGATGTGGGAATCCGAGTGGCATGTCCGGGAAGCGATCTGTCTATTGCGTCAAATGCCTCATGTCACATGGGGCCAGTTTCGAACGGAAGCCCAGGCCTTGTCGTTAGAACAAATTTGTCCGCAGCTAGCGCAAGAACGGAATTGCACGTTGAACGATGATGTGCAATTTGTGGCCGCCGCCATCCGGCAAGCCAAAGAATACTACCAAGCAGGATTGATGGTGTCGGAACTAACGCGGCCCGCACTGCTGTATTACAGTGCTCTGATGTTGTCTCAGGCAGCCGTGGTAGCCATATATGGAACCGGATTTGTCATCAAGCAAAAGGGGCACGGATTGAAGGTCGATCCCAAACAACTCGGAAAAGACTTCGAGGGTTCTTCTGCCGAGTGGCCGACTTACATTGAGTGGCAAAAGAGTGGAGATTTTGTGACCTTGTATCGAAGATTGCGGTGGGATCAATTCTGGCAAAACTCTATGCCGCCGAAGCGGTTTCATATATTGGAATGTCTGAGAAGCGTAGGCATTATCGATAGTAGCGAATTGTTAAGGTATCCGTCACTCCGTCACCTTTTATGGAGTGACAATCCGGAGAACACGCAGATCTTTCCCCAAACCATTGAGCAGGTGATGAACACACCATGTTTCGAAATGCCACGACTTGCCGTGTTATGGATGATATTATTTTGGTTAAGCGTGATGTCGCGTTACCACCCCGTACGGTGGCAATATCTGCTT
>JAKAAL010000677.1 GCA_021802375.1 Bacillota bacterium
GAAGGTGGGCATATCTTCACCTGCGGTGTTGTAGACCCACTGGGTGACGCCAGTTCTTGCATTGACTGCCACAACCTGGTTCAAACCAAACTCATTCAAATACGTCGTGCCGGTGGGTGCATTATCAGCTAGGGCTAAGGGCAGGGGCCCGGCAGCAAAGACGAGTAGGGTGACCGCTACGAACAGTGAAGCCATCGGAAATAACTTTTGGCGTATGCAAAACATGACCAGCGCTCCCCTGAGGGACTATTTGACAGAGTGCTTACACAAACCCAACCCGATTTCCTGCTAAATTTCTCCTGGCTTAGAAAATTCAGCTTGTCAGGCCAGTTCTCATCCATCACACTGAACCACATGGAGGCAGTATGTCGAAGGTGCGTTAGCACCATCCTTGCCCTAAAGAACGGGAAAACGTATAGAGATTCTGTGAAAATGAGGAGTGGTCTAGTTGCGAACGACGCATTTGGTGGTTGGAGCCTCGGGTCAGGTGGGCAGCCATCTGTTAAGTGAGCTGCAAAATTTGGGTGACCGGTGTTTAGGAACCTACCATCGCCGCAGTCGACCAGGGCTTATTCCTTTGGACTTGGAACATTCCGATGGCATTCACGCGCTGCTTGCGGCCGAGATGCCGTCGGTGGTGTGGATGCCAGCGGCCCTGCCTGATGTCGATCTCTGTGAGCGCGAGCCTGAACTTAGCCACCGCATCAACGTGGGAGCCGTTTCGACCTTGGCCGAAGCGTCCCGTCGAATCGGGGCCCGGTTCGTCTTTTATTCGACGGACTATGTCTTCGATGGGACGCACGGTCCCTACTTTGAGGAGGATGCGGCCCACCCCCTACAAGTATATGGTCGGCACAAACTCGAGGCGGAAACCTGGCTGCTCGAGCATCTGAAGGAAGTCCTCATTATTCGCACCGCCTGGGTCTACAGCCAGGAGGCTAACCCTCGAAACTTCATCTACCGCATTGAACAGCAATTGCAGTCGGGCAACATGCTCAAGGCCGCCACCGATCAGGTATCCACGCCCACCGAAGCTCAAGACCTAGCGAAACGGTCCATTCAAGCGGTCCGTGAGGGGATGACGCAAATTTTGCATGTCGTGGGGCCAAATCGCCTGAGTCGCTATGACTGGACGGTCGCCCTGGCCCAACAATTTGGCTATAGTTCGGAAGTGGTTCAACCGGTTTTAACAGAGAGCATTGGGCTTTTGGCGGCCCGCCCCTTAAATGGAGGGCTGGCGACGCGCTACTCCAGATGATCGACCTAAAATTACACCGACTTCACGGGGTTACCGAGAAGACCATGTGCCCAAAAGCTCCTTAATTATTGGATGAGGGGAACTCCCTTGGCTATAGTGAACACAAGAGGAAGCTTCACCAGTCCCTTGGTCCCAAGAAGGAGCATCGCTTGGAAAAACTGCTATCATTGGCCATGATTGTCAAAAATGAAGAGGCGTTTTTGGCCGATTGCCTACGCTCGGTGCAAGGGGTCGTCGACGAGATGGTGATTGTCGACACCGGCTCGACGGACCGCACGATCGACATTGCCCGCGACTTTGGGGCCCGGCTCATTGAGATCGAGTGGCCCAATGATTTCTCTAAGGCGCGAAATGTCGGGCTAGATGCCGTGACTACGCCCTGGGTGCTGGTTATGGATGCCGACGAGGAGCTGGTAGCGGACGACCGTGACACGCTTCGGCGAGCCCTCACCAACCCGACGGCGGATGCCTACAATATTCGCATCATTTCACTGACGGAACGGGCCGAAGACATCACCGAGAGCTACGTCACGCGGGTGTTGCGTTCCCATCCGGCTTTGCGCTTTAGCGGATCGATTCATGAGCAATTGTTCCATGCCATCGTCGAAGCCAAGATGAACCTTGCGCAACTAGACGTGCGGCTGACCCACAAAGGCTACTTGCCATCGGTCATGGAAATGCGCAATAAGCAAGTGCGCAACCGGCTTCTCCTGGAACAAGAAGTGGCGCGCCAGCCCAACGATGTCTATACGCTTTGGCAGTTGAGCCAAACCTACTTTGGGTCGAATCGGCCCGACGACGCCATCAAGATGGTCCGCAGGGCCCTCAAAGGGGCTACCTTAGATAATCCGCTATGGGTACTATGCATGATGACCTATGCCCGGGCCCTAGTTCAAGCTGAACAACCGCGCAAGGCCTTGCGGGTAGTGCGCCAAGGCCAGTTGGCCCGCCCCAATTACACCGACTTTTGGTATTTTGAGGGCGGGGTGTTATTTCATCTCGGGGATTGGGAACGGGCGGAAGCCTCTTTCCAAAAGTGTCTCGCACTGGGCGAAGCCCAGGGATTTTTGTCCACGGACACCGGCATTGGTGGATTTAAGTCGTTATATCGCATCGCTCAGTGCCGTCTTCGCCAAGACGATCCCAAGACCGCGCTCGCCTACCTATTGCTGGCGATTAAGCAACAACCGCAATATCGCTCGGCTTGGCGGGCCATCATGGAGATGCATGCGGGAAACCCTTTAAGCAAAGTGCTAGAAACCATTGAATTGAGTCTCAGCCTTGACGATATCATGCGGGCGGTGTCGGCATGGCCGCAACGGGACCCAAACGAAGAAGGGCTTTTGGCGCTGGCTAGAGATAAAAAAGCGGCATCCATCTCGCCGGATTAGCCGACGAGATGGATGGACGTGGCCCCGGGGGACTCCACACTCGGTAAGGCGGCAGGGGTGCCGAAAGTCGTCTGCTGTTTCAAGAAGCTCCGTAGGCCGTCCATTAAATTTTGTAAAACCGGCTCGATTTCGTTGAGGGGGGTAGGGGCGTGCTGGGTTTGAGCTGATACGGCCTGCTTCCAGCAGAAGAGATACAGGTCGCGCAGCGTGCGCGCCTCAGCAAGCTCGAGATTCAGCATATCGGTCAACCCGATCATGATGTCTTGAAGCTGACGGCCATACGTTCCCATATCCTCGAGGTTGTTCTCTGTGATTGCCTTGCGGCAATCTTGACTAGCTTTTAAAGCCCCCTCATAGAGCAGCAATACTAACCGATCGACGGACGCCGTTTGAATTTGACTGGTGCGGTATTGCGTTAAGGCGGATGCGTTTTCATGAGCCATGACTATCCTCCACTGCTACTGCCGCCGCTTTGTTGTCCAAAAAGCGCGGTCAGCATGGTGTTTTCTTGGGCATATTTGGCGACTTGATTCACCCATTGGCCGTATTGCTTGATGGCTTGTTGTTGCTGAGTTTGCACTTCATTTTTGAGCGAGGCGATCTGGGTCTTTAACTGTCCCGAGGCACTGGTCAGATAGCTGATGGCCTCTCCCGTGACACTGGTCGGCCCTTGGTAGAAGGCAGGCAACAAATCCGAGCTGGAACTACCGCTTAGACTTTGGTACAGGTGCTGAAAGATGGCCGCCACCTGGTTGGGATGACTCGATAAGGCGTTGGCTAACGTGCTTTGATTCAGGGCTAACGCCCCGTCGCCCTTAAAGGTAATACCGATGGAACTTAAGTTTTGATAGTTGGCGTTGCTGGTGTCTTGGAACTGTGCCAGGGCCGAGGACACCTGGTTTAACATACTTTGAGGCTGCCCAGAGGTTAAAACTTGATGAGAGTTGCTTTGGTATGCGTACGAATTGCCCGAGGCCGAGGCCGTGACCGAGCCGGAGTCGGCGAG
>JAKAAL010000678.1 GCA_021802375.1 Bacillota bacterium
TAAGTGCAACCCTAATGAGCGGGCACAGCGGTCCGGCAAATGACCGGATTAGTCAAATCATTGCCGTAGTGGGCCGTCACCTAGGGACGACGGGCCAGGATCTGTTTGCCTTGGGTCTGGTAGAAGCTGGCACCATCGCCACGATCGCCTTAACCGCCAGCACCTCGTGGGCCATGGGTGAAGCCTTCGGATGGCCGAAAAGCATCAACTTGCCGGCTAAAGTCGCATGGCGATTTTATGTTCCCGGGCTCTTCGGGGCCGTCCTGGCGGCCGCAGTCGTCTTAATTCCTCATGCTCCTTTAGGGTTTTTGAACCTCACCGTTCAGGTCGTGGCCTCGATTTTCATGCCCGCGGCGTTGCTCTTCCTTCTATTACTGTTAAATGACCGCGGTATTATGGGCGTACATGTCAATCGACCCTGGCAAAATATCGTAGCCGTATCCATTATCGGGATCTTAGTGATTCTCAATGGGATGTATGGGGTGTCGGTAGTGGTTCCCAAGTGGTTTTAGTCGAAGGAGGTGGGCACCATGGATCAACACATCGTCAAGGTGGCGGACCCTGGCCACGAGAGGCCGGTCGCCTTGGCCAGAATATCGCCTACGGGATTTGTGCGTTGGGCCTTTTGGGGACTTCGCCTCTATATCGTGGTCATGTTGGTGCTAGTCGTGATAGGATTTAGCCGAGGATTTGTGTAATGACCTCGAGAAAGCCAAGATGTGTCATTAAGCAGAAGGTGGACATGGGTTTTGGTAATCACTAGACGAACACCCCAATAAGTTGTGAATCCGTGGGAGCATTGGTGTCGAGATGATCAAGTGGTAGTCGATACGGCCTGTTGTCAAACACTTGGGCTCAGGCTACCATAAGCGGGTTACAAGGCACGGCAATAAGAGGTCGAGTGGGCGTAGCCAACCAGCCAGGCACGGCAGGGTATGTCCTCGTCGCGTTATTCCTCGGAACTCACAGCGGATCATATTGATACAGTTCGGTCGCCATTTCGTTATGTCGCTAACGCCCCCGTTAATGCCGGAACGGTAGCCATCAGTCGGATAAGACTTCGACGTCGGCCGCTGTGAGTCGCTGACTATCGGAGGCGTTTGTTTCGACTAAGTCGAAGGCCACCGTTTGGCCTTCCTTGAGAAAGCGATACCCTGTCGGAAATCTTACCGGGTCGGACCGAATCGCGCTGAAGTGAACGAAAACATGGTTGCCATCCCGGCCGTCCAGCATGATGCGACCATAGCCTTTGTCCTCCTTGTACCACTTTACAGTCCATTCGCGTCTGAACATTGGTCAAACCTCCCATCGGACTGCAGCGCTCGCGTAATTAGCGGCGGGTGCAAGAAGCCCACTGCGATTGCATACCCCGCCGCCAATGAGGTTGTCGCTACCCATCCCCTATATATTAGGTAACTCGCACCCAGCTAGCGAGGTTGAGGAAGATGCGCCCCCGAGTCTTCCTTATTAGTTACGTTAACTATTCTGGCTTCATCCCGCCTGGTGAGGCTTGAGGACCGATGCCACCCCACATGCGCCGGAAGAGCTCACCGGTTGAAATAAGTTCTGCCAAGGTATTGACTTTCACGCAACGTCAACGTTTACGGTGTTGTTGTCAGGAGGTGAATCCATGGAATATACCGTGCACGATCTGGCGCGCATCGCCGGCATAAGTCCGCGAACCCTGCGGCACTATGATGCGATTGAGCTGCTCAAGCCAGCTCACCACAGTGCCGCAGGATACCGGCTCTACGGCTCGGCGGAAGTGGATCGGCTGCAGCACATCCTGTTTTATCGGGAGTTGGGTCTGAGCCTATCGGTCATTCGGGACATCATGCGGGACCCCGCATTCGATGGCGTCAAGGCCTTGCGGGATCATCGGGAGAACCTGCTGACGAAACGCCGGCAGTTGGCCGTGTTAATCGCGAATGTCGACCGCTCCATCGCGGCGACGGAAGGAAGGGTGACCATGAGCGAGACAGAGAAGTTCGAAGGATTTAAACGGCAGTTGATCGCGGATAATGAAGCCCAGTATGGGCCGGAAATCCGCGAGAAATACGGAGACGTCGTCGTCGAGTCATCCTATTCGCAAGTCCAACACATGACCCCCGACGACTATGCAGAGTGGACGCGCCTGGGGGAGGCGGTCAAAGCCGCGCTCCGGGACGCCTTCCAAACCGGAGACGCGGCCAGCGCCAAAGCCCAAGAGGCGGCGGACCTCCATGGACGCTGGCTCAGCTTTACCTGGACGCAGTATAGTCCGGCAGCCCATCGGGGACTGGCTGAACTATATGTGGACGATGAGCGGTTTCGAGCCTACTATGACGCAGAACAGCTGGGCATGGCGGCCTTTCTGCGCGATGCCATTCAAATCTATACGACACGAACCGAATAAACGGCGGCCTTCTGGCCCCTGGGCTCGTTGATCAGGGTCGAGAGCGGATCCGCCGTGAGCACCAGACGTTCCGCTCTCGACTCGTGTCGGAGGACCCCGTCCCTGACCCGTTGCCGCTAATGCGCTTACGCCCCCGAAAGCGCTCTAAGGCTGCGTCGCGTTAGTCTTTTCTCAGCCCATCGTGTTTAACGCGACACCTCACCTGCGGTGACGTTGTGCTTGCACATAGCGTCGCAATACGGCGTTCATGCGGCGCTGATAGCCCGGTCCCTGCGACCGAAAATACTCCACCACGTCCTGATCGATGCGAAGCGTGATCTGCCGTTTGGGTCCCGGCACGAAGACCGCTTCCTGCCAGAACGTCTCGTCGAGTTCAGGCAACGACTCATCGATCAGGTCCGCATCTGCGAGTTTATCCACGGCGTCCCAATTGCTCTGCGATGGTTTGCCAGTACCGTGCCTGCTCACGCGCATTCGCCCTCCTCAAAGAAATAATCCGATAACGTGACCCCCTGAGCGTATAGGCACAGACGCACACCCGCCCCGCGATCACGCCAATGGTCAGACGGCGTTCTTCCCCGTACTCTTGACGCTCATCATGCCACTCGAACCGGGAACTCGTGAACAGCTCCGCTGCATCTGCAAAATCAATATGATGCTTTTCGAGGTTCCGATCCCGCTTTGCCTCGTCCCATTCGAACTCCATGGTTCCACTATACAGCATATGTAGTGACAAACGTAATTACTCCGGCGATTAGCCGCTCTCTGAGATTATGAATCCGAATCAAAAGCAGTCGTTCTGCGGGACATACGCCCCCGAATCACGCGCTTGTGTCCATGCCGCGCCCGAGCTGACCGCACTCCGCCCCATGTCTCGGTTATCTCAATCTTGACCTCTCAGGCAACGCCCAGTCAACGGTTCAGCGTCTGAATGAACATCACCAACATTATTGCTAACAGCAATCCGGCTCCGATGATGCGTTTCCATTTAGGGCCGAGTCCTGGAACCGGATTTGGTGGATAAATCCTCTGATCCCATTCAGGCGCAATGGGGGACTGCCGTAACGTCATGTACCCGAGCCACGTGGCGCTTGAGAACGGGCGCTCGCGGCACCTGCGAACGTCATAAGGGGGGGGGCATCACAATTAAAAAGGAGCCCATAGGGACAAAAAACACACCCCACCCCTCACCGCTGGTGAAGCTCACGAGTGCCGCCCATATGGGGCCATAGCTGGCATTAATCAGGAATGCCTGC
>JAKAAL010000679.1 GCA_021802375.1 Bacillota bacterium
CCTCGTATCCCGTGGATCAGGTGCGGGCAGCCGTTTTGCGCCATATTCAGCAAAGCCCCTGGTTTCCCCGCATCAGTGAGCTGTTGGACCAGATCACCGCCCAGGGCCAACCGGATCCCGATCAAGCCTGGGCAGAAGTGCAACAGAAAATTCGGACCGTCGGGTATTATCGCCAGCCCACCTGGAGTCAGCCCGCGATTGCCCAGGCGGTGGAGGCCTTAGGTTGGGCGAATTTGTGCCGATCTACGAATCCGGAAGCGGATCGGGCGCATTTTTTGCGGTTTTATGCCATCGCTCAGAAGCGGGAGCAACACCAGCAGGAGTGGGCCCAGTTGCCGCGGCTGCTGCGCGAATCGTTGGGCCTTCTCGGGACGCCCCGGTGATCCGACGGCGTCCCCGTTTTCGCGCCGAAGGGTCTGGCCTAAAATCGGAATGGAACGGAGTGAGGGGGGCCGACGGCCGCAGAGAGCAGTGGCTACCCGGTAACTCATTGACGCATGTCGTGGCTGCCGACGTATTCACCCCACCTCAACCTCATCGAACGGCTCTGGAAGTGTGTCAAGGCTGAGTGCCTCCATGGGCGGTATTATCAGAAGTTTGGGCCATTCAAACAAGCGATCATCGATTGTTTGGCCGATACCAAGGACCGCCATCAAGCCCAGCTCAACACCCTGTTGACACTCAATTTCCCAATCTTCAAATCGGTCGCCTAAACCATCAATTGTCAGTATAAAGAATGCCCCGATTTTGAAATTCTATAGCTTTCTTCTTCACTCGTAAGGTACTGATTAGCGCATTATACCCCACACTGTAGCGCTGCACTAAACGGGTAATGGCCCTGTCGTGGGTTCCCCCTGCGCCCATTCTTGCAGAGGAAGCGGACTCTCCACGATTTGAGCCGTCACGCTCCGCACTACCTTGGAAAGACAGTACCAAAAGATAGTACCACTAACCCCATAAGTAAATTCAAGGTCTGCCGTAAACGGCACTGTTCGGATCCACCAATTTTTCTTGAGTTTATTCACCACGTGATGAATATCGGCAGGAAGAACTTTGCTATGATTAGAATTGATATGAATGCCTTACTGGGTTTCCAAATTATCTTAGTTGGCTTGGAGGAAAGAGCTAATGGCCATTGAGGAAGAAATGGGTAACCGGATGAAAGAATTGGGTGGGAAACACAATGTGATTCGGGAAACTGTTTTCTCTGTACTTTATCGGGACGCGTCGTTGAATACGGTGCAGGAGCTACTTGATGAAAGTGGTCTTCACATTCAGGCTAGCGAGGACTTCACGAAGAGTCTTCTCAAGAGAGAAGGGGGTAAGCATTCATAGGGTTAACAGTCTTGAGGGTTAGGAAACATTGATAACTGTGCGTTTAAGGCATATATAGCCCTAAAACTTGGTTTTGAATTTGGCTTGTGAGCGCCGTATTGTCACTATCGAGATTACGGGTTGGCTAAAGGCCAGGAACCAATGCATGGACGGGACGAGGTATTGAAGGGGGCAAATGGCAAGGAGAATCCACTTGTTTGCCAAATGCACTTCCAACTAAGATCAGTGGATGATGACTTAAACCCCATTCCAACGTTAATCATGATGACAGGTGGGCCACGTTTCTGCCGAGTTAAACGGGAGACCACGGCAGCCAGATAGTAATGGGGTTTCAGATCAATTACGAGTTTTGCGGTTATTCCTGTAAGTAGAGTGTTCGGAGGTGGCATCGGTGAACAAAGTTCATGTCCGTCCCATGGTGTTAAGGTGGGCTATGGAACGATCCGGACTACCATTAGACGTTCTAACCGCCAAATTTCCTGCACTACTCGAGTGGGTAAATGAAACTGGAAAGCCCACTCTTCGCCAACTAGAGGCTTTTGCCAGGGCCACTGGAACCCCTCTCGGTTTTTTATTTTTGTCCAACCCTCCAGTTGATGAATTGGGAATACCCTATTATCGAACTGTTCAAGATCGGAAGATAGTGCGTCCGAGTGCGGATTTAATTGAAACCGTCCACATGATGGAGGCGAGGCAGGACTGGTTTCGAGAATATCTTTCGTCCATTGGATCGGACCCTTTAGATATCCCCGAGGCTCCTATCAATTTTATGGATGGTGCTCATTGCTTGCGTGATCTGTTAAATCTTCCGGATAACTGGATTATGGAAGAACCGTCGTCTGACTCGGCAGTACGAGCGCTTAAGCACTCGGCCGAACGAGTAGGTATCATTGTCGTAGTAAACGGAATCGTCGGCAACAACACCCACCGAGTGCTGAAGCCAGAAGAATTCAGGGGGTTTGTTCTAGTTGATGACTATGCACCGTTGATTTTTGTCAATGGGAGCGACGCAAAACAGGCACAGTTGTTTACTATGGCGCATGAACTGGTTCATATTTTGTATCGCAAAAGCGCCGCCTTTGACCTTCGTGATTTCAATCCAGGTGCTGATTTGGTTGAACAACTGTGTAACCAAGCCGCAGTCGAGTTTTTGGTGCCACGGGAAGCATTCCTTCAACAGCTTTCTGGGGTGGAGATAAATTACGAGTCTTTTCTCTTTATCGCGAAACGATTCAAGGTTAGCATTTTGGTAGTGCTGCGACGAGCGTTGGAGCTTCACGTTGTTGACCAAGTTAATTTTTGGCGTCTGTATGAGACACATAAGCGGTCGATAGCAGATATTCCTCGCACAAGTCGAAATGGAGGAGATTATTACAGAAACCAGGACTATAGAGTAGGAAAACCCTTCTTTATGGCGGTGGCTCGGGCAACCCAGGAAGGTAGCCTCCCAATCTTGGAAGGGTATCGATTAACTGGTCTTTGGGGCCGTTCCTTTGAGCGATATGTTTCTATCCTGACTGACGAGGGCAGTCTATGAAGTACGTATTGGATAGCAATGTATTTATAACAGCAAAAAATGCTTACTACGCTTTCGATCTAGTGCCGAAATTTTGGGACGAGCTGTTACGTTGCGCGTCCAACGGAACACTCAAGAGCGTCGATGCCGTCCGAGAAGAACTGTTCCGAGGGAATGATCAGCTTGCTCAGTGGGCGAAGGATAATGCGGGCATTCTTTTCGATTCGACTGATAGCGAGCGGATTGTCGAGTGCTACAGTCACGTGATCGAGTGGGTCACAGCCGACAACCGGTTTAAGCCTTCGGCCCAAGCAAACTTTGCCGATTGTGCGGACGGGTGGGTGGTTGCGTACGCGATGTCTCAAGACGCCACAATCGTGACGTTGGAGACTATGGTAGATCCTTTAGTCAAAAGCCGCGTAAAGATCCCGAATGTTGCTAGTCATTTCAAAGTAAGATGTATCAACACCTACGGCATGTTGAGGGAACTCAATATTAAACTCAATTAGGTTGCGGGGTTGGATTACGGCGGATAATGTGCCGACCGATGGTTGCAGGTCTGTCGCAACTTGCGCCTTGGAGCGGCCTGGCATTGCGACAAACGGCCAGACGGTTTGATTTAGTGCTAAGCCGGCGCGATACTCGCAATTTGTCGGAAATTCATATTCCGGACGACCAAAGGCTCCCCGGTCCCCTGGTGACGAACTCAATTCATCCCCTTTTTTTCGGCCTGGCATCGTGCCAGGCTTTTTTTGTGGGCCCCCAGCCGATCGGGAAGGCCCGGATTACCCCAAAGAG
>JAKAAL010000680.1 GCA_021802375.1 Bacillota bacterium
ACCATTAAAACAGAGGCATAATGGGCCATCGCTAAAACGGCACCCAGTGCTGGCTGACCAAATAAACCTACGGCAACTGCACCAAAGATAAAAAGAGGGTCACCTCTCTTGTTTTACGCAAAGTCCTAAAAAACCTGTTCCGGAATGCGAAACACGAGAGTAAGGGTTTCTGTATGGCGGTCCCATGTGAAATGATCCAGCACGCGACTGAGTAAACTCCGGCGTTCGGTTAACGGGAGCTCATCCCGCCATGTGCGCAACAAATCGCCTAACGACTGTTTGAGGAGTTCCATGGGGAGCTTCTGGCTACTGAGTTGCTGCTGCACCATAAGCATCTGTTGCCGGATCTCGGCCTGAGCATCGGTCAAACGGGCTTTAGCGGATCGTAAATCGTTGAGATCCAAGATCCCGTTTTCGAATGCGATCAGTTGCCGATCAAAACCGGCTTGAACCGTCGCCAGTTGGCGCTGCAACGTATTGAGTTGTTGTGTGAGGCGATCCCGTCCCGCCCAGAGGACATGGTCCGGGTTGACCGTCATTTGGCCGTCAACAATGTCTTGAATGGCATGCATGATGGCCGTTTCCGCGTCAGTCATTTTGACCCAATTTCGGAATCCCCGCTCGCACCGATATTGGTAATAGCGATAGCAGGCCAAGACTTCTTTGTAGGTCCGTAATTCTTCTTCCTTGCCTTTGTGCCATTGGTTGTAATCGCGGTAATACACTAACGACGCCCCACAGAGTGCGCACCGGCCAAATCCGTGCAGAAGATATTCTCCCCAACGCCGGCGAGGAGTCCGATTGTGCTGGGCCAACCGTTGCTGTACGAGATCGAATTGGGCCTCCGTAATGATGGCAGGATGGGCATGAGGGATCGTGAAAACTTCTTCCCCCTTCTGTGTCCGCCAGTGAAATTCCCCCAAATAGGTGCGATTTTTTAAAATAACTTTGATTCCTTGGGAGGACCATTTGAACGCCCCGGCCCGCCCACCGAATTGCACCAACCCATGGTCGCGCAACCACACGGCGATGGCGTTCATACCACGCTTTCTCTCAGCATATTCCTCGAAAATCCACCGCACGATGGCTGCGTCTTCTTCGACGACTTCGTAAACTCCAGTATCTCCGATGCGGTAACCCAAAGGCGCCAATCCCAGGGCTTGCCCCCGGGAAGCCTTTTCCCGCATGCCCTTCAACACTTCATGAGCCAAATTCGCGGAATAAAACTCCGCAATGACCTCCATAATGCCTTCGGTGAGTTTGCCTGTGGGCGTGTCGTCGAAGCGCTCCGTCATTGACACCACGTCGATACCCAATTCCTTGCGCAGGAGGGCTTTGTAGATGGCGCTATCTTCGCGGTTGCGGGCAAATCGATCCATTTTGTGCACCAAGATGAGGTCAAATGGCTTGGGGGATTGTTTGGCCACCGCGATCATGCGTTGAAAAGCCGGGCGTTTGTCAGATCGCGCCGATTCGCCCGCATCGGTGAAAATTTCTGCGACGATATACCCGTTTTGTTGGCAATACGCAGTTAAGGTATTTTGCTGGGCATCAAGGGATAAGCCCTCTTCGGCCTGTTCATCGGTCGAGACTCGAACATATAAGGCGGCCCGTCGGGTCGTCAATGTGTCGCTAGTGTACCTACTCATGGGTTGATCTTAGCAGGATGCGCTCCGACAAACAATGAATGAATTATTGGGCTTGGGGGTCAGAGGATGGAGAATTATTTTTGAATGTCGCATGGGGAAATTTGGCCTGAATCACCGCTTTGGCATACGTGTTAGCCAAGCGTTCCAGTTGTTCTGGGGTCGGGTGATCAACGGAGTTGCCGTGAGCGTCCACGTACCGAATGATAATGTGCATAAGCACCCACCGTCCTTTTGGTCTTGGGTAATGTTATATGTTGCAGGAGTAAAAGCTTAGAACGACCCAGAACACAAAAAATTACTGTGATAGTTGTGACATTACTTGCACATCAATGGACATGCCGTCTTGGTCTTGTTCGATATGCAGGTCAGGCCGATCCTGCTGTCACGGCACAATAACGCAGAGCGACGGCCCCTTATGCAGAGGGAAGCCATGCGGCCAAAGCCGCAAGCGGGTTCCCTCCGGTGCGAAGGCGAACTAACGCCGCATCAATGGCCTCACCCACTTCCCCGCCACACTGGGCTTGGCCCGTCCAAAGATCCATGGCGTTAAGCCATATCCGGTAGCGCGGACCTTGCACCAACAACCCGCCGGGATAACATTCCACAAAGTCCCTGAGCAAGAGTGCCAATGCGGGCCCTTGCCGTGGCCCTGCTCCCCTATCATGACCTGTTGGCCAATGTACGGTGCTATAGCCTGCCGCAACGCGGCGAGAATTGCATCCCGCGTAATGTATACCGGGACCTCTGCCATCGACATAGTCTGATCGTCCTCCCCTATTCGTTGGATTATGTATCGTTGGGACATTCACTTGGATATAGTAAAATCACGTGATTCGGCCAAAGTACGATCAAGCCCGCGGATTTGGGCACACCCCATCGGGCCCCCACTGCTTCGACCCCATCCGTGAGCAACTAACTTGGATCGTTTGGCCCGCCTTGGCACGAAATGTCCCACAGCTGGGGCGGGATTGCGCTCCCGAAACGCTTTTGCGGCGGCCGCAAACCGGCAAGCATCCACCGCCGCTAGTAGTCCGATTGTCTGCATCATCTCTGCGTTATCTCCCTGCAGAGAAATGTAAATCCCAGAAACCAATTCTGCGATTCGTTCGCGCCGGAGTTGCCTCCCAATTTCGCCGAAGGTGGCGATATCCACGGTAGGTACCTTGCGACCGATTTCAAATTCCCGGATAGAGACATTCGTAACGCCAGCCATCTGGCCAAGAGCCGTTTTGGTCAGACCCTTGGCTTCCCGCGCTTGGCGCAATCGTTCTGGAAAATATCCTCGCCAGTTCATATCTACCCTCTTGACATTAGCCTTAGGCTAAGTTAATTTATCCGTAGAGATTAGCTTGTGGCTAATGCTCAGAAAGCGAGTGCAACAATGAGACGCTCACCCATGACAGGCTTACGGACCATTCGAGAGCAACACGGCTGGACTCAAAACCAACTTGGCAACCTTATCGACCGTTCTGGACCGTTTATTGCCGAATTGGAATTGGGCCGTAAAGGGGCGTCTGTGGACACCCTGCAACGTTTGGCGACGGTTTTGGACGTTTCCGTCGACGCTCTGCTCCGTACAAGCATAACAGAAATTGATCACAACGACATAGGAGGCATGGCCTTGAAACCGTTGGGGAATCGACATCGGTAAAATTCGGGAGGGCCTTGAGCCCCAAAGTTTGTCGTGTGAGCACCCCAGTATCATCCCATCTCCGGGCGGGAGGTGGCCTTCCCGGGCATCACTCTGCCCATAAGTCAAACAATTCACGGAGGTACATACATGCATCATTTAACGTGGAACAGCTCGCACCACGAAGTGACAGCAGCATTGGCTACTATGTCCCCATCCAAAGGAGTGATCGTGGGCCCCATGTGGGTGGATATCGCCACCTTCGGCGAAATTGGGAGGCAACTCCGGCGCGAACGAATCGCAGAATTGGTTTCTGGGATTTACATTTCTCTGCAGGGAGATAACGCAGAGATGATGCAGACAATC
>JAKAAL010000681.1 GCA_021802375.1 Bacillota bacterium
CTTATGGGGGAGCATTGGTTTTGGTCTCTTTTATTTGCCGTTGACCTGGGTGGCGGGATGGGCCCCGGCCTGGTTAATCGCCAGTGGTTGGCAACTTACAATCTTAGCGGGGAGTTTTTTGGTGCCCTTTACGGGTGGTGTAGGACCTGAGGATCGGACGTTTCCGATTGCATCTCTGATGCCCTCCATCGCAATTCTACTGGGTGTGGGTCTGTCCGAGGTGTCGGTGGCTTATGGTGCCAACCCAAGAATTTGGTGGGCCCTCTTGCCCATTTTCGTGGCGGCGTTTGCGTATCCCCTTGGCAATCGGCAGATGATGCGTTATTGCCGGCAGCAAGGCCGCTTCGATGTGTATCAACGCACACTCGGCATGACGCTGGGGAGCCTCCCTTTGTGGTTAGGCGGCCTGGGGTAATTAATTTTCATTTTGCAAAGGAATTTGCCGGTTGAATGTGGAATGTTCTCCCAACACCTGATTGGGAGGAATCGATCCATGTACACCGACGACATCGAAGAGCAATTGCGGCAGAAGTTCCGCCGCCTCGAGCCGTTTCTGGATGAAAAGGTGCGCCGATTAGCGGCCGCGAATGAAGCACTGGCCTTGGGCTTTGGCGGCATTGCCATGGTGGCCCGCGCCTCCGGCTTGTCGGTCCCCACGATCCGGGCGGGCATAGCGGAGTTGGAGGCGCCGGACACCGTCGTTGCGGACCGCATTCGCCGGCCTGGGGCGGGCCGGAAAACGGTGGTCGACCGAGATCCGACCGTGTTGGAGGACTTGGATAAACTAATCGCGCCCGCCACTCGGGGGGACCCGGAATGCCCCCTCCGGTGGACGTCCAAAAGCTTAGCCAAGATCGCGGCGGAATTGCAAGCGCTCGGCCATCGCATCAGCCCCAACACGGTCGCGATCCTCTTGCGGGCGCAAGGCTATAGCCTGCAAAGTCCGCGCAAGGTGAACGAAGGGGCCAGCGACCACCCGGATCGGGATGCCCAATTTCAGTGGATTCATGATCAGACCGTGGCGTTTCAGGCCGCCGGGCAACCGGTGATTTCGGTGGACACGAAGAAAAAGCAGTTGGTGGGGAGCTTCCAGAATCCGGGCCGCGAATGGCACCCCAAGGAGACGCCCCCCGCGGTCAACGTCTATGATTTTCCGGACCTGGCGGAGGGTAAGGCGAGCCCCTACGGGGTGTATGATGTCACGACCCATGAAGGGTTTGTGAATGTCGGGACGAGCCACGATACGGCCGAATTTGCCCTCATGAGCGTGCGCCAGTGGTGGACCCTGATGGGCCGGGACCGATACCCCGAGGCGACCGCGCTCTACCTCACCGCCGACGGCGGTGGCAGCAACGGGAGCCGCGTGCGGCTCTTTAAGGCGGAACTCCAAGCGTTTGCAAATGAGACCGGGCTTGCGATATACGTGAGTCATTTCCCGCCCGGGACCAGCAAATGGAATGCGATCGAACACGAGTTGTTCAGTGCGATCAGCATCAATTGGCGGGGCCGCCCGTTGGAGACGTTTGAAACGGTGGTGCAGTGTATCGCCCATACGAAGACCCGCCGGGGCGGCCAGGTCCATGCCCAATTGGATGCGCGCACGTACGAAACGGGCCGCAAAGTGGACGACGAGACCATGAACGCGCTCAACATCGAACGCCAGACCTTTCATGGGGAGTGGAATTATGTGGTCAAGCCGCAACCCCAATCATAAACTTTATTATTGCGTACCGCCTTACTGCTTCATTTCTTTGAAAAACACTTCAATCGTCCAGCGCGTCGGGTGATGCTCACACAAAATGTCGATGATCAGCACAGGAGTCACGCCTTTGGATTTTTACACGGTTTGGACGTAGGCGGCGGGGTCTTGGCAGCGTTGGGGCTTTTGATTTTGCTCGCAGCCCATGTCCCCTTTAAATGGATTTTTATCTTAACCATTATTCCGTTGTTGATATCCTCCTCGCTCTTAATTGCCGTGAAACCTAAACAATATATAGCGCCCCCTCCTAAAACGGCGTCGAAGCCGGATCCCGATGCGGGGCGTAATGTTCGGGGCGTCTTAGCAGCAGCGGCGCTCTATGGATTTAGTTCGTATAGTATGGGTTTTCCGATTATCACCGTAGCGCTCAGTAGCAACAGTACCATCTGGGGCGTTTTAACCTATATCATTTTCCTCAGTGTCTCTGCGCTCACCGGATTCGGTCTGGGCCATCGGTTAAAGGGAACCATCCGGGAACTGGCAGGGCTTGGTTATTTGATTGCCGCGATTGGGTCTCTCGGGTTGGCGGTTGCCTACGCACTGCATGGGCCGGTAATGAGTTATTATGTCCCGATTGCTGTACTAGGATTTGCCCTGGGCGCGATTGAGACCCTCGAACCCACATTAATCGCCCGCTATACCTCAAAGCCCCGTGCTGGTCGCGGGATGGGTCAGTTGACCGCCGCACGCAGCGTGGGGCTCTTCCTAGCCAATTTGATTATGGGGCTACTTTATCATGTGACTCCCGTGGCCGCGTACGGATATGCTGCAGCCCTGGCCCTTACCGCGGTTGTTGTCCTCCTGGTCTCGACTCGTAAGATTCCCCCTACGATGGTGACCGAGTGAAGGCATAGGCGCGTCTTGAGCTAGATCCCCCTCCCCATACATAGGAAGTGGAAACAAGAGCCCTCATATTTGAGCGGAATGTGAGGGCTCTTGTTGTCGTTCTGTCCGCGCTTTTGAATACGTACCGTCATAGCGGGTGAGGCATTGGTCCTCTAACCAGTAGATTACCGACACCATCCGGTCAAGAAAATATCGATCATGAGATACCACAATGAGCGTTCCCGAAAAATCTTCTAATACGGTCTCTAAGACCTCTCGCGACTCAATGTCTAAATGATTAGTCGGCTCATCGAGCACCAGGGTGTTCACGCCCTGGTGTACTAATTGTGCGAGACGAAGCCTCATCTGTTCTCCGCCACTTAGGGATCCCACGCGACGAAAAACATGGTCCCCATAAAACAAAAACCGTGCTAACTGATGCCGAGCCTCTCCAATTTCCATGGGGACGGCGGCTCGAAACCGATCGATGAGACGGTCTTCGGGATTGGCGCTCTGGTCCCAAATGGTCTGAGACAAGAGGCCCATTGTGACAGACGGCCCCCGCACGACGTGGCCTGAATCTGGTGAGGTTTCACCGGTCATCAGGCGAATCAGGGTCGTCTTACCGGAACCATTGGGGCCGACGATAGCCACCCGCTCTCCAAACGCCACTTGCCAATCGATAGGTCCAAAGAGGACGTGATGGCCGAACACGGTACTCACGCCGGATAAACGCACGACATCATGGCCACTACGATTCGAAGCCTCTAGGGATAAACGCAGGGTGGGGCGTTCCATTTGGGGGCGGTCCAAACGGGTAATGCGGTCCAGCGCTTTTTGGATACTCGAGGCGCGACGATGTAAGGCCTCACTTGGAGGATGCGATCGATTGGCCCAATCTCGAAGACGCTTAATGGCGCTTTCCATGTGTTTAATCTTTTCTTGCTGGACCTTGTAGGCTTCGAATTCTGCTAGCAGGCGCCGTTCGCGTTCAGCCACATATTGGGAGTAATGACCCAAATATCCGGTTAAGGTGCCACCTTCGAGCTCCCACAC
>JAKAAL010000682.1 GCA_021802375.1 Bacillota bacterium
CGCCATCCAGGCTACCCGTTCCAAGAGGCTCAATGCCAACCGGCCGTCGCCAGCGCAACGTTGAGCCAAAATGCTGAAGACTTCCCGATCGATGAATCCCGAATGCCACCATTCCTCTCGCCGGCTCCAAGCACGATCCAAAATAGCGACTAGGCTTTGCTCATTCAAAGCATGGAATTGCACCAAAAGACATCGAGACACTAGAGCACTGTTAAGTGAGGCCCATGGATTTTCCGTGGTCGCTCCGATCAATACGACGGTACCATCTTCCACAAATGGCAACAATACGTCTTGTTGGCCTTTGTTGAATCGATGAATTTCATCAACAAATAAAACCGTGCCTCGTCCTTCGTTAGCCCACAACTGCCGCGCCGCATCGGCCGCCCGGCGAAGATCGGCAGCACCCGAATCAATAGCCGACAGTGAGACAAAACGCATCTTTCCGGACCCCGTCAAGATCTTCGCCGCGGTGGTCTTGCCAGTACCTGCAGGCCCGTAAAAAATTGCTGATCGTAACCTATGTTCCAATAAATTGCGTAAGACACCACCCGTTCCAGTAAGGTGATCCTGTCCCGCAAGTTCGTCCAACCGCACCGGTCTGAGGCGCCATGGCAGCGGAGCACTTTGTTCCCGGTCACGATCTCCGGCGTCGGCAAATAGATCAGGGCCCGGTGATTTAGGCATGGATATGTTCCGAAAGATCGCGAAAGACACGCAGTGCGTGAGTCACGCCTTCGTCGTCTATATCCAAATGAGTCACCAGTCTAACCCTTTGCGGTCCCATGGTCCCGACTAGCACCTGGTTTTGGGCTAAGTGATCGACAGCGTGCGTGGCCACCGCGACAGGAAAATCCAGCATCACCATATTGGTAGGCACCGCGGGCAACATCACCTGATAACCCATCTCAGACAGCGCATGAGCCATAAGGCGGGCACGGCCATGGTCTTCCTCCAATCGTTGAACGTTGTTGGTCAAGGCATATAACCCTGCTGCGGCAATAATGCCGGCTTGGCGCATGCCGCCCCCCAACCATTTGCGAAAAATTCGGGCACGATCAATAAAAGGTCTTGAGCCTAGCAAAACCGAACCAACGGGTGCACCCAATCCTTTGGACAGGCAAATCGACACTGAATCGACAGGTTGTGCTAGATCTCTCCCAGAAATCCCGAAGGCTATCGCTGCATTAAACAATCGGGCCCCATCTAAGTGCACCCCAAGCCCGTAAGATCGCGCTTCATCAATTAACGGAACTAATCGGTCCAAACGAATGGCTGCACCGCCGGCCCGATTGTGGGTATTTTCCAAGCACAACAAGCGTGGATTCGGATGGTGAATGTTTTTAGGGCGGATGGCCTTTCGTAATATTTCCGGAGTTGGGGTCCCTTCGATACCCTCAAGCAAATTCCAGGTGACACCACCCCACATAGCGGCGGCACCGCCCTCGTAATAATAGGCGTGGTTGTCACGGTGAATAAAAACTTCGTCGCCGCGCTCGGTATGGGTTAATATAGCGACTTGGTTGGCCATGGTCCCGCTGGGCATAAACAGGCCAGCCTCTTTACCCAGCATTTCCGCAGTGACTGCCTCGAGCTGGTTAACGGTAGGATCCTCGCCATAGACATCGTCCCCCACCGCTGCTGTCATCATGGCATCACGCATAGCGTCGGTAGGTCGCGTTACCGTATCGGAACGAAAATCGGTTCCCATCTCTATAGTCCTAGCCGCTTTAGCAGCTGGGCTTTGGGCAGTGCTCCCACAACTCGACCGGTTTCCTGACCATTTTGAAATCGGATCAGGGTTGGAATGCTCATAACCCCATGTTCTGCAGCCAAGTTAGGATTTTCGTCAACATTGAGTTTAGCAATAGTGACCGTTCCAGCACGCTCATTGGCCACTTCTTCTAAAATAGGGCTAATCATTCGGCAGGGCACGCACCAGGCGGCCCAAAAGTCCACAATCACTGGAGTTTGCGACGATTTAACCACCGATCCAAAATTATCCTGATTGACCACCACTACATTTTCGGACATAAGCCATCCCTCCAATTTTCTTCCCGATCTTACCAGGGAACAGCATTAAAGAGAAGACACGAATGCCTTCTCTTTAATGCCTCCCCACATGTGCCGTGAAGATTCGACGTTTTGAACCTGCTCGAAAGCAGGTGGGTGCCTCCCGTTCGCTTTCGTAGTCCCCATCACCGAAGTGGGGGCAGGACGGCCGCGAGACTGAGGTCAGGCTCCCTATGTTTTGGTGTTGGCTCAAAACATATCGACCGGTAACACGCACACCGCAGGGCGACTAAAATTATTATAAACCCATGGTTCGATCGCCGCAATGGCAATAAAGCCCACCAGAGCCAAGTCTGGTGGGCTTGAACCAACTACGAGAGGTCTTCTTCGTCCTTGGCCATGTTGGTGACCATGTCAGCCAGCATTTCCTTGTCTTTACGGTTGCTGGCCTGCCATACGCGTTTCGCGAGACGGTCTTCTGGTGACTTGGCCTCGACGTTGGACTGCATCATGGCATCTCCCATCTCAATCACGTCTTTTTGCACGTCATTGCTGCCGTTCTGCAGACGGTTCTTGACCCGGGACTTCAAATCCTGAAAGGATTGAGGCACACCTTTTGCCAAAACGAATCCCTCCCTCGATAGTGATCGGAGCTTTGCACTCCACAGCATAGTCTTAGCCCAATTGCCAAAATATCATACCTCAACACGAATATTCGAAGACGAATTCTCCCACAATAGCACTGTCCGCATAGAAAAGGTCAAAGACCTCATGTAGGAGGTGAGCTATTTGAATTGGGTAGGTGCCATTGTCCGCTTTATTGTCGCAGCCTTGGTTTTAATGTTGCTGGGATATATCGTCCCCGGTTTTTCGCATTTGGGTTTTTGGTCAGCCCTGCTGGCCGCATTAGTGATTGCTCTGGTGGGATACGTCATCGAAGCGATGTTCGGCAAATCAGTCTCTCCATATGGGCGGGGCCTCGTAGGCTTTTTGGTTTCCGCTTTGGTTGTCTATCTTTCCCAAATTGTGGTTCCAGGCATGCATGTCACCATTCTCGGCGCTTTAATCGCAGCGTTTGTCATCGGGCTAGTCGATTTGTTCATTCCCACTGCTGTTCGTTAGCGCACCAGTGCGGTAGTCCCCATCTAAATTGGGCGACTACCGCATTATGGCTGTCTAGTATACAGTTTTCCATGCAACTTTTAGCCGTCCACAGCATAAAAACATCTGTCAATGACGTCGTGATCCCCCAGACGCTTGCACAGTGTCACCAACTGTTCCAACAACTAACGGTAGGGTTGGGAATCATCCAAACCCGGCGCAATAACCATCATGCATCCCCAGATAAGTCAGGTGTGCGCCTTTGACATCCTCAAGGGTTATGGCAACCTGAGCATTATGGAAAGTTACCGTGGCAAATGCGCATAGGGCGCCATTTTTTACCAAAGTTCTTGACATAACGTTTCGGTGAGTAGGTACCACGTGGACCACTTTTCACGGCTAGTCAGACCGAATGTATCCCAAATTGACCAGCTATCTTACATTCCGCACCCAAAAATTGGCATTTACTTCATTTCCTCAAATGGCTCGGGAACCACGGTCATGGTGCGCATTGGCGGTATCGTAAA
>JAKAAL010000683.1 GCA_021802375.1 Bacillota bacterium
CGCTAAGCTGTGGTAGCGGGGGTGCTTACAGTGGGGCTATCGGAGGAGGAGTTGAGGCTCTTGGGTGAGCGCTTCGGTGCCGATGCGCTATGGGTTTTTCGCGACCAAGAGGAAACCGTCGCGCTGTGGATGCCTCGGTCGGCCATGGAGTTTCAAGAGCGCCAGAAGAATGAGCATCAGCAACTTCTCTTGATCCTTCAAGATGCCTTAATCAACATTGCAGAGACGAACCCTGATTTGGCATCGAAACTTGCCGCTCGCGCGTACGTCAATTTGAAAACCGATCCGAAGGGGCAACGACGCTATGATGGGTTGTTGCATCGGTTTACTGGCGTTTTGCATCGGCGCCCGAAAGGTCAGAA
This sequence comes from Bacillota bacterium, assembly GCA_021802375.1. The sequence goes on from JAKAAL010000683.1 coordinate 363, forward strand.
TGAGAGCGGCCCGATCCGTGACAACTGATCACGGCGAGCGGGTGGTGCATCTTTTGTATTTTCCCCCAGACATTCCCGGCGGCGTATCGAGCATGATTCCGCATCTGGCAGAAGTGCAACGTGCGACGGGCGCGCCGACAGAGATTCACTGGTCACGGTTTGCTTTCAGCCAGGGACTTACGATGCGTGCCATCCTAAGTTACCGTGCGAGTTTATCTACCCTCGACTTACCTTTGGGGACGGTGCTACACGCCCATCACCCCCTTGCAGCTATAGCGGCCCGTGCCTGGATGCGACGGGTACAGCGGGTGCTACCCCTGGTTCTGACCGTGCATGGGTTACCTACGCCAGTGGAACGACCGTTGCTGAAACAGGCACTGACCGTGTCGGATCTTAACGTGGCAGTGTCTCGATACCTGGCAAAATCACTCCTTCAGTTTCCCGGTTCCTCCATTCACGCGGTGGTGTATAACGGCGTCGACAATGAACGCCGGTTTCGGCCACGCCCGGTCATTTCGATTAACCGCGGCATTCGTATTGTATCGGTGTCGCGATTGGTGCCGGAAAAAGGTGTGTTTGAAACGGCAGAGGTCTTTCTTGAACTTTTGAGGCAGCGCGTTCCCGTTCGGTGGACAATTGTCGGCGACGGTCCCGCGCGCGATCAGTTGCTCCGGTATTTACGGAGGAACGGGGCACTACGGCAGGCGCAATGGACGGGGTTCCAGTCTCATCCCGAAGATTGGCTCGAGCGTAGTAATCTCTTTATGCTGTGGTCCCACGAGGAGGCATTTGGCAACGCTTTCGTGGAGGCCAACAGTGTCGGCCTCCCGACCGTCGCATCTCGTGTCGGAGGTATTGTGGAGCATCTTACTGACGACTATAACGGGATCACTGTGGACCTATCGCGTAGGGAAACCATCTGTGCCGCCTCGCGCCGGATCGCGGCACTTTACCGAACACCCCGTCAGTGGAAAGAACTCCGATACGGGGCCATTACGCGCGGGAAACAATTCTCACTGCAAAAAATGGCCGACGAATATCGGACGATTTATCGCTGGGCAACCACCAGTACGCTCGGTGTGGATGTAATCGGTCGCTAATTTTTCTGCGGGTGAACGCGGCGTATAATCAAACGTGCGCCTAGGCGGTCCCAGTTGTCGTCGATTTCCACCTCCGCCCCAGCCGTCTTCAGGACGTTCAGATGCTGGGATGAAGGCGTGTCTCCGATCCATGCGGCAAATTTTTCCCCGACCTTTAGGCGGCGAAGAACACCGGCTAACTGAAAAATCGCATTGTCGGCAGGCATGGTATGCCGATCGACGAGGGGGAGGGCACCGGTTTTCGCTTCATCCGTTTGTCTGAAGGTCACGATGACATGTTCAGGCCCTCGAATTTCCACGACGAACGAAAATCCCCGCGCTTCCATGACTGATTCTAGGGGCCGGGGATCAAACGTATTTTCCAGCACGAAATCTTGCCCCGGACTCAACTGCTCCACGGCCTTCATAATATAAGGGAATGGCTCCTTACCTTCGTACTGAAAAGGTCTGGCATCAAATCGCAAGGGTTCCATGGGACGACCTCCTGAGAGAGTAGTTAGGCTGAAGGTGAAAGTGCAGGCACTAGAGGACAGGAGTGCTCTTCGATATGCTGAACAAATTCAGACCGGAAGTGCTTCATGGCACTCAACATAAAGGGAAGGGACGCATCGCCCAACGGACAGAGACACTTCCCGCTGACATTGTCCGCGACGTCAGGAAGGCGGGCCAAATCGTCATATGTTCCGGCACCGCTTTCGATGCGCTCTAAAAGTTCCGTCATCCAATAGGTGCCTTCTCGGCAAGGGGTACATTTTCCACAAGATTCGGTACGATAAAACTTCAAGAGGCGGGCCGCCGCTCGGACGATGCAAACTGTGTCGTCGAGTACAATGACACCTCCGGAACCTAACATGGAGCCGGCTTTGGACAGTGATTCATAGTCCAGAGCCACAGAGAAGTTCTCTGGTGTCAACAGGGGAACTGAACTACCGCCGGGGACGACTGCTTTCAATGTATGGCCAGGAAGCGGCCCGCCGGCCAGCTCACCCAAGAGCGTGCTGAGTGGGGTGGCCAATGGCAACTCGTAGTTTCCGGCGCGAGTAATCTGGCCGCTCACCGAGAAAATTTTAAAACCAGGTGACTCGGGCGTCCCGTACTGGCGATACCATTCGGGGCCGTGAATTAAGATCTGAGGCAGGTTTGCCGCCGTTTCTGCGTTGTTCACGACTGTCGGGGCTCCGTAGAGACCGACTTGAGCCGGAAACGGCGGCTTGATACGCGGATGGCCACGCTTACCTTCCAGGGATTCGAGCAGGGCGGTTTCTTCACCACAGATATAAGCACCAGCACTCCGAAATACTCGAAGGCTTGCTGAGAAGGTCGAACCAAAAATGTGGGATCCGATGTATCCAGCTCGTAGGGCTTCATCACGTGCACGGAGCAGGGCTTCATATCCTGTCAGCAGTTCGCCGCGAACGAAAATATAGGCGTCTTCGGCTTTAAGGGCGTAGGCAGCAATGAGTGCACCTTCAATTACCTGATGAGGATTATGCTCGACGAGTTCCCGATCCTTGAATGTTCCAGGTTCCGCTTCGTCCGCATTCACTACAAAGTACCGCGTGGGCACGGACCGATCGAGAAAACTCCATTTTCTACCCGTTGGAAATCCCGCTCCGCCCCGGCCTCGCAATCCGGATTGAGAAACGATTTCCAAGACGTCTTCAGGGGTCTTGGACAACGCTTCCCGAAGACCTTCATAGCCGCCATGATCGCGGTACACGTGCAGTTGATCGAGCCCTGGGATGTCACGGTGTCGCAATAAGTAATGCATCGTCTTCCTCCTCGAAAGCTACAGATCATCCGGCGAGAGAAATACCGCGTGCCCTTCCACCCGTACTGGGAAGACGTCCAGCGGTACAATGGCGGGCATTTTTACGGCTTGGCCGGTTCGGATGTCGAACTGTCCACCATGGCGAGGGCAGGTCACAATATAGCCATGATATTCCCCTTCGCACAGGGACGCCTCAGCATGCGTACAGGTGTCATCTGTGGCGTATACCACATCATTCACGCGATAGAGGGCAATGGCCCGGTCGTTTAGCTCGACCAAGAACGGGATGGACGAATCAATGTCCTTTATGTCAGCGACTTTAACCCAGCTTTTTGAATCGGTCATGAGGAACGCTCCTTTGGATTGTTAGTCGGTGCGACTTATCATGCTCTCCGCTCAGC
>JAKAAL010000684.1 GCA_021802375.1 Bacillota bacterium
AGCAATTCCCTTCAAGAACACGGGATTCTTCATGCCGTACTGGTCCAAAATCCTTTGTTCTACGCCGTTTTTGGCGATCTTCTTCAAGAAGGCGTTAAGTTTCAGCAAGAACGTATGACTGTACGGCCCCTTAGGCACCCCGTAGTATCCGCGAAGGCTCTTAATCGGCGGAGCAATCTTCTTGGGAACGGGTCCCAAGATTTTAATCTTGAGGGACTTGTTTTGCTTCTTGGCCCACGCTACGTCGGTATCCGGCTGTAGGTCGGCGGCAACTCGCCCGCTCGAGAGGGCCAGAAAGCTTTCGGCCACGGATCCATACTCTTTGACCGTGGCGTTGGGGATGGCATTCGCTTCACTGACCTCTTCCGAGCCCACGACCACGGCGATGCGCTTGCCCTTAAGGGCTGGAAGAATATCTTTCGTCACTTTCGGATGGACCGAATTCACCGCCACCACATCGTTGTAGTTCAACATCGGTCGGCTAAAGGAAATCACGCGGGCGCGCGCTTTGGTGTAGTAAATATCAATCGTGATGTCGGCGCGCTTGCTGGCCACCGCCTCGATCGACGATGCGAAGGGCAAGGCATCCACCTTGAGGTGAGCACCTAACGTTTTCGCAAAGGCTCGCAATATACCAACATCATATCCAGTCCACCGTTTGGTCTTGGGATTTTGAAAGTCTTGAGGAGCAAACGCCGACTCAGCGATGACGAGCTGGTGGGTGTGCTTGACCTTGGCGAGCAGGGTATTCGGGATAGCAGCCGGAGATCGGAATCCGCCTGCTAACACTCCGGCCGCGACCAATGCCGTAGAAATTCCTATGGGAATGGAGCGATTCATGTGAGATTCCTCCCTGAAGAGACTAGGTTGAAGGGCAATTGCCCGGTGAACGACAAAGCCATAGCCGATCCGGCCTAGGTCAAGGATGCGCCCTATCCAGATTCGTGCCGCGCCATCGTTCCCAAGGCATAAAAGCAAAGTGGCATCAGTTTGCCACCTAAGTCCGCAGAAATAGTTCGCAACGGTCACTTCACACGCTGGGCTCGTAATTTGCATCAGCCATGTGGATAGTACCAAACGCCTTGGATCACCTGAGTGAGCCAAGCGGGGATAGTATTTCTTTGACCGAGCCCCGAACGATTCCTGTTAGATTTCCTTTGACGAGCAAGGTGACCTTAGCATAGATCCAAAGGGTGTGCAAACGTAAAGCGAGGACTTTATCAATCGGATTGTACGAAAGCGGCAAATCAGAAATTAAATTGTCATATGTCCGGAAAGGTGACTACGGGCGGGTTTCAGGTGTGAAGGGATAGGCAATGAAGTACCCAGGGATGGATGAACCTTAGAAGTTTCTGAAAGTGTCGACGCGCTAAGGTGAGGGAGACGTTTTGATCAACTCTCCCGCAGGTGGGGCGGTCATGGGTTGGTCGTGCCCTGACTCTTGGCAAGTCTGTGGGTGAAATCGTGCGCGAGCTTGGGGTCCGACAGCTGGCCATGGTAAAGACCGGGGATCACTTAGGGTGTCCTCCTGTCTTGGCTGTATTAATGGTCTACGGATAGGGGTTCTTCCGATGAGCGAACTCATCGATCGCCTGTTAGCAGCGTTCCATCGATTTCCGGATTCTTATAAACGCAAGTTTTTGGAACGGGCGTATATTGGCTCCATGCGGGCGTAGTGGGTCGTCGCGCATCATGATTTAGTCAAGCGGACTGGGATCCGGAGCCAAACGGCCCTTGGCCGCCCATCGGAAAAATCCCCGATCCCGGGTAATCCGACCCGCCATCCGGGTCTATATCGTGCCATGGCCTCGAATTCGGGGTGCGACCGCTGGCCATGGTAAAAACCGGGGATCACTTAGCCTGGGTCGGCGTCGCCGGAAGACCACCTGAACTTGGTCATCTCCGGGACCCTCTCTCGCGGACATACCATGAAGGGGAGTCCAAGCGGGGTGAGGTGGCGGAGGTGGACGAGGAAAAGCTTCTAAATCGTCTGGTTTGCCTAACAGATGATCGGGTTCGGCTGGCAAGACTAGATTTGTTTACCAAAAGATAGGTATTTACTAGATAAAACCTAACCAAGAAGGCTTGTGTCGCTGAAGGGGGCGTATGTACCTTAAAGGTGGTCGGTTATGGAGTCTCAGTGTCGAAGGGATTCAGACCCTGGCGATTATCGGCCGTCCGGCGCGAGCTCGAGAAACGCCGCGTCTGATTCGGCCATAAAGTATTGGACCGACCGAAACCGGGTTCGAAGCACATCCGCCATTGCGCAGGTCGTCGCATTGCCGATTCGCACCCAAATAACCTGCGGTGGGGCGCCGCGTAACATGCTCCGTTGATAGAAGTCGACGTCTTTGGTCACGATGGCACAGTGCTCCATCGCCGCGTAATGCCAGATCTCCTCATCCGAATGGCCGATGAGTCCGACATCGCGCACGTGGAAGCTATGCGGATATAAATCAGACAACTGGTCGACGAGGCGAAACGAGGTTCTCATCGAACAAGAGCGTCATAACGGAGTAAAGAGACGACGCTCCCGGTCGGCCGCAAACGCGAGGGCTGCGCGAATGTCGTCTTCGTGTAGGTCGGGGAAATCTACGACAATCTCAGACGGCGACATGCCCCCCGCGAGGTAATCGAGAATATCGGCCACGGTAATTCGCGTTCCCCGGATGATGGGTTTTCCGCTCCGGATGCCAGGGTCAAGGACAATCCGGTCGTGGTAGTCGGCCACACGATCGCCTCCTTCGCTTGATTATACCGCCGACACAATAACCGGCTCAAGCTAATCCTGTTGGATAGGGGAATCCGCTCGCGGCCTGAGTCTTTGACGCTTACCTCCATCGTCGATTCGGGCGCGGTCGACCTCCGGCAATTTAAACGATCGCCCGAATATGCCATGCTGAAAGCCCCGTTTGAGGAGTCATTCTTAGGCCATCCATTACCATCCCTCGATCAGACCGCTTAAACCGCCAAAGTGGAAAGGAGTACCAACGTGAGGGCGAGCAGGGGTTCGCGGCCTCGCCGCCGACGAAAAAAGCCTGTATTGGCGGGGTGCGAAACTCAAGAAGGAATATCGGGGAACCCGCGAAGACGGGTCCGGGTGGACCAAAGTCATCCAAGGGTTCGGCGACAAGCTGCATCTGCTGGTCGATGCGACGTATGAGTTGCCTGTGGCGTGGGAGGTGACGAAAGCCTCCACCGCGGACATTACCCGCGCCTTCCCGATCCTCGATCACGTGCAGACCAGCCATCCCGAATTGATGGCGGAGCGGGGCTATGATGCCACCGAACTGCTCCGGGAAACCTGGGACACCCATGGCATCAAGCCGGTCATCGACATCTGAAACATGTGGAAAGAGGCTCTATCATGTGTAGGATCCAGATAATTCCTCATGAGTGACAGTCCGTATCGGGCGCAGGGACACCATGGGAAGCGCCAGTGAGCAAACCATCTGGCCAACGTGGGCATGGAACCCTAATCTCCGCATTTAGCCCTTATGCTAATCCTACACTTTGAGAAAGAGCCTGGAAAGATCCCGACCCGACTCGGCCTTTAAGGGACCACACCAACGTGACCTACAATTATCGCGGCCAAGAAAGGAAGACAAGAGGCGGTTAGGCTGAGCGTTGATGG
>JAKAAL010000685.1 GCA_021802375.1 Bacillota bacterium
TTTCAGAGAAGTGAAAAAGAATGGGTGGGATCGTGGAATTCGTTTTCGTTGCCGTTTCCGGGAGAAGAATGGATTAGAAGCACGACAGCATTGGAAAGCGGACAACTGCAAACGGAACCGTTAATTGTGCGACGCTCTTTGGATGAAATGCCAGAAACTTTAGAGGAATATCACGACGGCGCTCCGTTTACCAAAATCTTGTGTGTGCTCGAATGATTACCCAGGAGCCGTTCTATGTAGTAGGCGTTGATATGGGTACTACCAGTCTGCGGGTGGGGCTGTTTACCCCCAAAGGACAATTGATGGCTTCGGCCACGAAGGCCATAAATCTTAACCGGTCGGATACCGGGTGGGTCGAAGGCGTTGCCCAACACTATTGGAAGGCGCTGGTGGCGTGCATGCGTAAGGTTATCTCGGGGGACGTTGCTCCGCATGTAGCTGGAATTGTGGTGGGGTCAACGGCATCAACAATTCTCGGTTCCCGAGAAGATGGTACGCCGTGTACTCCGGTAATTCTGTGGATGGACGCTCGTGCTGCCAATGAAGCTTTAGAAATTTCGAACTACCTTCACCAATATACGTCCCATGAATGGATGCTGGCTAAAGCCTTATGGATGTCGCGTCATCTTGCGTCATGGGAACAATCTGAGTTAGTGGTAGAGTTGGCTGATTGGATTAATTTCCATTTGACAGGGCAGTGGACTGCCTCTCAATGTACGAGTGTTTGCAAGTGGAATTGGAACGAATTGACACTACGAACGTGGCAATCTTGTGTCGGAGAGAGCGAATTGACGTTAGGTCGAGGCCTAGACGCGGAACTTAACCATATTTCACAAAAGTGGCCGCAGTTGGTATGCGCGGTAGGCACTCCTATCGGGTCGCTCACCGATGATGCCGCGATGCAATTAGGATTGTCAAGGCGTACTATGGTTTTTGAAGGAGCGATTGATGCTTATCTAGCCATGATTGGCAGTAACTGCTTAACGCCATCTTCTTTGTCACTGACGCTGGGAACGTCCACGGTGTTGCTCGCCCCAAGCAATCAGCCGATGCCATCCAACAGCATATGGGGGCCCTTTGATTCTCCAATAGTCAAAGGCCAATGGGTCGTGGAAGGGGGACAATTATCCTCTGGCATTCTCCTCGAATGGATCGCTAGATTGCTGGGAACAACTCATCAGACGCTATCCCAAAGGGCACAGACGATTCGCCCTGGTTCAGGAGGGTTAATGTGGACGGAAAACATACAAGGCAATCGTACACCGCATCGACATGCTATGGCACGAGCTGGGTTATATGGACTACGAATTGATCACAGGCCGGAATTTATATATCGGGCCGCGTTAGAAGCCACGGCCATGGGCGCTTACGAAGCTTTTACGACAGTTGTCACGGCAGCCCAAACTAAGATATCGAGTATTCGTGCTTCTGGGGGCGGAGCACTGGATCCTTTGTGGTTACAAATTCATGCGGATGTATTTGGACAGTCCTTGTCGTGTCCACGACATCCTGAATGGGCCGTTCTACGTGGCGCAGCGATGCTGGCAGTGGTAGGGCTGGGTTATTATTCGAGCATTAATTATGCGGCCGAAGCAATGGCGCCGTCGTGGATGGAAATACGCCCAAACGAGCAAAATCACAAAGTTTATGCACAACTACTTGAAGTTCACCGAGACGTTTACAACCTAGAGAAGCAGATAGATGCCAAGCTTTATGACGCATTGCGGGAGGTGAGCAACTGTGAACAGTAACCCGTCAGTACTCTCTATTAATGAAGTTACAAAGGAATATGGAGGGAGTTTTGTTCTCCGTCACATCAACATGGAGTTCGTGCCGAATACGATTCACGGAATTGTAGGTGCAAACGGCGCGGGAAAGTCCACTTTAGTGAACATCTTATCAGGTTCTATTCAGGCAACCGGCGGAGTAATTAGGGTTGACGGTAGAACAGTGACATTCCACTCTCCGCGTGAAGCCATGGAGCGAGGAATAGTGACGATGCATCAGGAATTAGAATTAGCACCCCATCTTACGATCTGGGAAAATCTTTGGCTCGACAATCTCCCATCTCGATGGGGTGTTGTAAAACGCTCGTTGGCCAAGTCGCGATCAACGGACTTGCTCACACGAGTGGGTCTCAACATACCGGTTGAAACCCCTGTTAATGCCTTGACAGTTGCACAACAGCAATTGGTTTATTTAGCCAGAACGATTCGCGAACCTATGCGAATGCTTATCCTTGATGAACCTTCGGCTTCCCTGGGGAAGGTCGAGCAAGACGTGTTACATCAAGCCCTGTTGAGACTCAAGTCACCGACCCTTGTCATTGTTCTAGTGAGCCATAAATTGGATGAGGTTGTTGCGCTTTGCGATCACATAACAGTACTGCGAGACGGAGAAATCGCGCAGAGCTTTCTCCGAGGAAATGTACACGCAGATGGCCTGATTGATGTTATGGTGGGCACGCATGCGCAAGACACCCAGAACCAACCGTTTGGGAATCGGATCGTCCACGATATGAGTGGTGCGAATTCAATTCTGTTCCAGTTTGATCACGTTTCGACACGAAAAATACGTGAGGTGTCGTTAGAAATTGGCCGTGGGTTAGTAACGGCAGTTACTGGGCTCGCGGGTTCTGGACATGAGGAGATCCCTTTGGTCGTTGCAGGAATCGTGCGACCCTCGGCGGGGATCTTGTTTTATGAAGGTCGATCTACCATGTTGACACGAAGAAAGGCGGCCCAACGCGGCATCGCTTTTGTGCCCGAAGACCGTAAGACCAGTGGGATATTTCCTTCGTTGACTATAGCGGACAATATTTTGGTAACAGGATACCCCACCGACAAAGGCTTTCTCTCGTCTCGGAAGGGTGGGCAAATGGTGAATAATTTGGTTCAGCAGTTCCACATTGCGGGATATTCCTCAACCAAGCCCGTAAATCACTTAAGTGGGGGTAATCAACAAAAGGTATTAGTAGCGAGATGGATACACCGCTCTATTAAATTGCTGGTTATGTCTGAACCAACGCGGGGTATTGACGTAACTGCCCGTACCGATCTACATCGTTTCTTACGTAAATTTGCACAAACCAATAATTGGGCAGTTTTTTTAGCCAGTACGGATGTTGATGAAATGTATCAGGTAGCCGATGTGATCTACACTTTTGCAGACGGATGCTTGAGTGGACGTTTTGAAGTAGCGGGATCCGAATTGGATGAAGTACAACGGTCGGTATTATAAGGAGTGAGATTTTTGATAAATAAACAGCAGGTGGCAGTATCCTCAGAACGAACCACACCGATCATGTATGTAATGAATTGGTTGTCACGCTACAGTTTTGTCGCAATTTTTTTGCTTCTAATTGGGGTTAGTACTATTCTTTCTCCAGCATTTTTGTCGGTGGGTAATTTATCAAACATTCTTCTTCAGACCAGCATTTTGGGTGTCGTAAGTCTTGGGGCTACATGGGTCATATTAACAGCGGGCATAGACTTATCTGTTGGGGGGGTTGTCGCTCTTAGTGGCATTGTTGTTGCCCTGAATTCCCGAGGCCCCCATGGGGATGCCGTCCTTGCCGTCATCCTGGCGCTGATGACGGGAGTAATGATTGGTTGCTTCAACGGGATAGTGACG
>JAKAAL010000686.1 GCA_021802375.1 Bacillota bacterium
ATCGACCCAGCCCGGCAATGCCGACACGTCCCACAACTGACTAGGGGATTCGCGGTCACCCGCTCGCCCACTTTGACCCCGACCGCGCCGTCGCCCAAGCTTTCAATCACCCCGGAAAATTCATGTCCCATGACCAATGGAGGCACGCGAAGACTGTTGTGTCCTAAATATCCCGAAATCTCTGACCCACAAATGCCGGCCGCCTCGACTTTCAATAAGACCCAGCCTGAGGGCACCTTCGGTATCGGCCCCTCTTGAATGGTCATGGCCCTGGGCCCCGTCCACGTCAACGTCTTCATCCTTGTCCGCCCTTTCCTTGTTGGCCTCGATCCTTAGCCACGCTTACCTGTCCCCCCGGGAAACGATCCAGCGTCGTGGGATCGTAGGCGGAGACAAAACATGCGGTGCTCGTACGCAGCCGATGGTATGCGATTTTGCACTCTTCCAAACTCTCTTGAATCCCAAGAGGTCGATCTTCTTCCAGGTTTTGATAATAAAAGACCACGTCGCTGAATCCGACCGGCCCTCGTTCCGTGTCCACAGTCACCGCGAGCGAACTGCGGTGATGAGTTCCAGCCCACCATGTCCGGATCCCGGGCGCTATCTCTTCTTCGTCGTCCAACAGCCGTATGCGCTGCTCAGGCCATGCTTCGAAGAGAAGATGTTGCAGCATACGATCGGGCACCGCCATATGACGTCTCGCATCAAAGAAACGTGGGGCAAACAAATCGACCCATCCCGTCCGTGACACACAAATTTTAGCCTTAGGAAATCGGTCAACATTGCCCACCGCATATGCCTGAAGTGGAGTCAGGACCACTGCATCCACCATTTCTGGCGCTATCTGATGACGGGCCAAAATCGCATCGATGCGTTGATCCGGGCTCACAGAAATCTGGGTGGCCGGCCCCAGTTCTTCCCGCCACACCGCATTCATATGGTCCAGGTAATCTAGCGGTGGACCCGTGTTTACCAACATCGTGCGACCCTGACCACGAATAATGAGAATGTGGACTGCAAGATCCAACGATTCGCCAAAATGATCCATCCAAAACACTTCCGGACCAGGCACCCTGCCTAGACTAGCCACACGTTCCACCCAAACTTCGTACATTCCCCACCTCCATAGTTCTCTCTTATGAACTTTGGTTCTAAAACATATCGACCTAATCTTCGAGCAGCCGCTCGCATTTTCCTGCCTGTAATAAATCTTTTGCCCCACTATGCTACGCTAAACGCACGTTATACAAGGAGGAATCGGTATCCATGCCTCTAGTCAAATCGGCGACACGAGTCGCGGCCTTATTAGAATTAGTCGCCCATCACCCTCCTGGGCTTAGCTACTCCGAACTATTAGAGGCCAGCGATCTTCCCAAAAGCAGTCTGCATGAACTCTTAACGACGCTCGTTCATGAACACCTGCTGCGCTATGATCCGTTGAGCAAACGTTACGGCTTAGGTAGCCGTTTGTTTGCTATGGCTTCCATGTTTGCCCAACAGTTTCAAATCGCTCCTGCCGCTTGGCCGTATATGACCGCCATCCGCGACGAACTCAATGAAACTGTGCAACTCGCCGTCTTAGACGGCGCGATGGTGGTTTACCTGGCCAAAGTCGAGTCGCTCAGGCCTCTCAAGCTAGCCTCATCAGTCGGCAGTCGTCTTCCCGCTTACGCGACCGGCATCGGCCAGGCACTTTTGGCCACTCTCACTGACACCCAATTGGCCATGCATTCTCCGCAATCCTTCGAGGCATTCACTCCGGTTACAGTCACCTCAAGTACCCAACTTCACGCCAAGCTCGAGGAGGCCCGTCGCGTCGGCTATGCTTCTGACCTCGGCGAATATTCCATCGACACTCGCTGTGTCGCCGTGCCGGTACTGGGTACTGATCATCAAGCGGCAGGTGGGCTGAGTATTTCGCTCTCCGCATCGCGCTTTGATAATGAACGCCGCGATCAGGTCGCTTCTATCCTTCGCGAGCAAGCCAAGGCACTTTCCTTGCAGTTAGGGGCCTTCAATCCAGATCATTGGCGCCGACCCTAGCTCACTTGTGTTTGGCGCCCTCCGAACATCAGGTATCTTCGCCCGTTGACACTGACAAAACGCGGAGGAAACCCGCATGAATACTGAGGTTTTGATATCATTTGAATAGGCTCTAAATGTTCTTAACCCCGGGTTATCATAAGCCCAGCGGTTTCGGGGAGCAGAAAAATCCTAGAAAAACACCCAATTTCGATCGCGAGCGTGTAAATGGAGACCGCTCAAGCGTTCAAATAGCCATCTATCGTGCGGAACGCGGAATTCGAGAATCCCCCGGCTATCTTATCTTAGGGTCAAAATGATGACCTGGATCAGGCGGCTCCCGTTCCTTCGGCTCAAAAGCGTCCATAGCTAGGTGACGATTCATAATTCCAAGGGCGGCGTGGGGAAAACCACCACGACGATTAACGTGGCAGCTACCCTCGCTGCGGCGCAATGGTGTCAACTTAAGGGAAGCTCCTCGTTAGTGCAATATTCCGATTAAACCAACCACTATGTCTTGACACAGACTGGACTGTTTTAACAAAATTTGGTTCTTACGCACTTTCTGTTATTGATAGTCGACGTAGTAACCATGTACCGACCTAATAGGGCGGGTTTGCGGTTATTTGTTCGAAAAGTTTAGGGGAACTCGTCAAACAGTCCAGAGAGGATAGACATGTTGTGTGTATTTAGTGCAGTGCCAACAGTAAATAACGGGAAATACGCACAATAATCCTGTTTACTTATTGTCTAGTCAATGAGTAATAACAGAAAGTGCGTAAGAGCCCAAAATTTGCTATCCTCCTAACGAATTTCAAATGACAGGAGGAGGGCTTTCATGCTCACCAAAGTGCAGCACATTTATGAACGTGTCGCGGATCAACTGAAGGATCCCAACTTTCGCATCCGCTTCAGCTAACGCCCCGAGGATTTCTCACGTCACCGTAAATGGACTTTTTCGTCGCTCATGGCCATGATTCTCAACCGGGTGGACCGCACGACCGCGGTGGAAGTGCAGCACTTTTGCAAGACACCTCTCGCTGACGTCGGACGCCTCACCAAACAAGCCTTTTCGAAAGCGCGGGATAAGATCCAGGCCGCAGCCTTTACCGCCCTCAACCATCCGGCGATGGAAGCCTTTTATCCCCTCGGCGCCTATCGCCAAGGGCACGGCTTTCTTCCGCTGGCGATGGATGGCAGCATCTTAGAAATCCCGAATACGCCCACCTTGCGAGAAGCCTTCGGGACGATGTCGGAGTTGGCCCGGGCGCGAATCTCGCATGCCTTTGACGTCGCCAATGGCCTCTGCCTGAATGCCATTGCTGCTCCCCTGACCGCGAGTGAGCGCGATCTGGCGCGACGCAATATTGCCGAAGTGCGCAAGATCCTGGGGCCCCACGTTCGCATTTTATGGTGGGAGGACCGCGGCTACCCAGCCTTCCCATTCTGGATGGAGTGGGATCACGCGGGCGAATACTTTCTCATGCGTGTGCCCTCGACGTTTTATCCCGAAGAGTTTGGCCCCGTGGAGCGCGATGCGTGGGAAGCCCTCGGCGCAGTCCAGGGGTGACGATCACGATCACACCGGAGCGGGCCCGAGAGTTTG
>JAKAAL010000687.1 GCA_021802375.1 Bacillota bacterium
GGAGCCGAGAAGTCCGACAAGACACCGGGGAAAGTGCCGGAGGGTTATCGCTCGCAGAAGAAAATGCCCAACTGAAACGTTTGGTGATCGATCGTGATTTGCAAATCGCGGTCCTCCAAGATGCGTTGCGAAAAAAGGGGATCCCTCGGTAACAGAATTGTGCCAATGGGCGGACAGCTGGGTACGAAACGGCAAACCGGTGAGCGGCGTGTGTGCCGCCCTCGGATTATCCCGGGGCACCTATTATGCGTGGCGCCATCGCCTCATCCGCGATGGCTGCGCAAAGGGGGAGCCACCCCGGGGACGGCTCGTGCCCGGATACAGTCTGACCCAGCAGGGACAGAAGGTGCCCGATGGACAGGTGATGGAGTGGATTATTGAAATTTTGGAGGACGAGAATCCCGCCTATGGCTATGAGAAATTAACGTGGCGTCTGCGACGGCGGTACGGTCTCACCATTAACAAAAAGAAAGTGTACCGCCTCTGTCGCGAGATGGAACTCCTGTGGCCGCAACGACAGCGGAAAACCGTGCATCCGCGGCGACTGCCGCGCAATTGGGTGATTACGCGACCGAATCAGCTGTGGCAGACCGACTTGAAATATGGCTACATCGTCGGGGAAGATCGATTTTTCTATCTGCAAGGGATCATTGATGTCTGCGACCGCAGTATTATTGCGTATCACATCGGATTGACCTGTAAAGCGGCGGATGCCGCCCGGATCCTGGCTCAGGCCGTCGCCGTACGGCAGGCCGAATGGGAGGAACCGCCGGTCATTCGGACGGATAATGGGCCGCAATTCATTGCGGCGAAGTTTGAACAGCAGTGTCACACGTTAAGCTTGGACCATGAACGGATCCCGGTCCATAGTCCGAATTACCATGCCTATATCGAATCGTGGCATGCCCAATTGGAACGGGAATGTTTGGCCCGTCAAGAGTTTATGACCTACGCAGAAGCCTATCGCGTCGTCACCCAGTGGATCCACCACTACAACACGATCCGCATTCATCGTCGGTTAGATTACCGGTCCCCCATGGAAATGCGGGCCCGGGTGGCGGCGGGACTGGCCCGGTGGATTCCCTTGCGCGTCTAGGTATGACGGGCGTCCCGCATGACTCTCAGGAGGACGCGATAGACACCGGTGCAGGGGTACGATGGCGCGGGAAGTGCCCCGACCCATCGATATACATGGGATACATGTAATACAAATGAGGAAACGAGCCGCTTGTTTATGAACCGTTTCACCACCATGGTGCCCTGCCCGTTCCCGTCTCAGCGATGCCCGAGCGTTTTCTTCGCATGGCGCGAAGCGCCTCGGCCTCTCGACTTCCTACCCGCCCATCGACCCGGGGTCACCCCTGTCGTCCGGGCTCCGATGTGCTATCCCCTTATCACTCCGGTTTCGAGGCGTCTCGCATCGCGAACGTCCGAAACCGGAGTCCCCGCCCAGAGGGCGGTGCTTTTCGTCGACATTCCCCAGGCTCCAACACACGCTCGGCAGAGAAGGGAGGGTTCGGACATTGGATGCCTTGTCCACCAAAAACTTCGCGATAAATCGATTCTCGTGCAGCGCGAAGTTCGTGAAATCCAGAAATCAATGAAATTGTAAGAAAATCGTCGAGAGAGATCGCTTGTGTTCATTTAACGGGGGCTAGATCGGGGGGATCTATACCGAATATGGAGTCGCTTCCAAGCGCACCGCCGACGGCGACATGATGGAGGACTCATGGATGGATGTACGAATCCACGATAATTCTGGGCCTGGAATCATTAACCATGGCCCCCACGACTCTCGCGTGGTCAACTTGCTCGTATACGCCAATCACGGACATGGTTTAGTCGTGGAATATGAGGCCGGCCAGTTTAATGGGGCCGGAATGATACTTACTAATTATCATGCGTACTGGAACACCGGGATCGGACTGTACTGCAAGGGCACGGTCTTTGGCACGATGGTTGAGGCAGAAAGCAACGCCCAAGGTGGGATTGTGGTGGCGACTCCGGGGTGCGTGCTTACCGGACTTTTGGTCTATGCCAATGGTACCGCCAATAACACCAAAGCGAGCGGGCTCATCGTAGGTACAGACCAAATGGCGGCCGGTGATGGTTATTTTTCCGGCCAAATCCAGGGCAACAGTCAACAACAACTAGAAATCGTTCAAGACAGCGGGGGCACCGTAGCCGATTTAGCACTAAAGGCATGGGTTCCGGGATCCACCCTCTGGTCGGGACCCGCCAATGCAGCGAGTTCCTGGCGCTTGAACGGAACCCCGATATAGATCTCAACGTACAGAGGGAGTTAGCCACACCAATTTTGTCTGACCATTTCGATGATTTCGTCGTACCGCGCATTATTCCAAGACGGCGAGAATGGCCCATACGCCTACGATACAAACAAAGAGTAATAATCCGGCACTCAAGTGGATCGGACTTGGTGCCCCCAAAATCGCAGACACCTTATTTGCCATGCCGGTCGATACCAATACCGAGATTCCCACGGCTAATGTGCCCGCGCCAACTAATTGCCAGAGGCGCTCCGCGCGATAGGTTATTGCTACGCGTGGCCAAGCACTGATTGCCATGACGAACAAATCGACGACAAGCCATAGCCAAGCCCACGAGCTGACCTGATACACAGTCCACAGGGACTGGTGTGAGCCCAGTCCTACGCGAATCCACGGAACCCATGTTGCGATCGCGGTGAGCAAGGGCAAGCCGACATGGTAAGTTTGACGCCATTTGCTTTTAAATAAACGCATTCCGCATGCGGGGCAGAATCGTAAGTTTTCCTCTGCTTCGATAGTGTAGTGGCACTCTGCGCACATCATGATGAGAATCCCTCCTTTACCGCTTTTCCCATCTCCTCCATTTCTCGGCGCTACGGTGATCTCGCATAACCGCACTAGCACGCCATTACAGGTCGCGCTAGTGCGGATTAATACCTGCGAACCCCCCGCCAGAGTAAAAGGGGCCAAGCGTGCATCGTGAGATGTTAGCGGGCTAAGAATTTCTCACATCGGGTGATGACATCGCCTAATACCTGAATCGATTGTGGTATGGAGCCAGAGATCTCCAGCGCATGATCCGCCCCTGGCACAAGAACGAGTTCTACTTTCGCCAGGTTCCGGATTTGCTCGACGTCATCGGTACGAAATAACGGGTCCTGGTCTCCCACCGCCACGAGCATGCGTGACGCACGCTGCATCGCTTTTATGGCTCGAGGGAGTGGCGTTAAATAAATTGCATCCCTATCCGTCCCACCCAAGACCGTATCCAGTTGGCTGGCGACCACCGTTCCGAGACTTTTGGCCACGGCAGAGACATGGCGATAGGGATACTCGGTTAAAAATGCCCGGAGGCGTTCTCCGACCTCGTTCACCAAGGCATCGACACTTTCAAGGGTATGGTGCATCCGTTGGAATCCATATTCCAGGCCCAGTACGTCGTATCCTTCTTGCAACGCGATCTCGCTGATATACCAGAACAAAGGTGCGTACACCGGATACGATTGGCCGGGAAACATAATGGCCAATTTATTAACCTGGGGATCGTGACGTCGATACACATATCGAATCCCGTCGTCGCGGGAGGCCCGCAACGAAAAAAATGATTGGTGAACGGAC
>JAKAAL010000688.1 GCA_021802375.1 Bacillota bacterium
CTGCGAATCGTATGGGTCGGGGGAGACGACGGTTCGTTCCGTGAACACGAGTCCGATGGATGCCGAGTTTTTGTTCAAACTCAACGTGAGCTGGCCCAGCAGTCCGCCTCGGCGCTGACAAACGAACCTTGGAGACGTTTATGCACAAGGCCGCCATGCCAAGCGGCTCACCGCAAGTGTGATTTAGGTCACAGGTTCCGGGACAGATTAGAGGTAGTGTGTATGGCGAGACGAGTCGGTAGAAAGGAGAATTTGGATGCGAGAATTGGATGTACGCCCGATTTTGCGAGCAGGTGGCGAGCCCTTTGGCGACATCATGAAATTTGTAGACGATCTTCATCCCAATGAGGCGTTTCGTCTTCTAGCCACCTTTAAGCCAGAACCGCTACTGACGGTGATGGCCCATAAGGGATATCGCGGAGAAGCGGAGCAGGTGGCGGAAGAGGACTGGGCCGTGGTGTTTACACCGGTAGACTAAAAGGCCAGGCGACGACGGGCTATAATGGGGGTAGGAGGGCGAACCATGCATTCCAACCCATACAATATTCCCCTGCTAGCCCTGCTTCCAAAAGAGACCGCGCAGGAGATCCTTATCATCCGAAGTTTTCAGACGGACGCTCGCATCTTTTCTCAAGGCGATCCTACGACGGGCCTCTGGTTTGTCGTCGAAGGTCAGGTCGCCATGGAGCGGGTGGGCGATGATGGCACGTTAACCACGACGGGCGTTTGGATGGAGGGCGATATGGTAGGTATCGCTGGGTTATGGGACCAAAGCGGATATCCAGCCTCGGCCCGGGCCCTGTCCGAACCGACGAAAATGGCTTGGATAGCGCGCGACGTGGTTTTGCGCCTGCATCAAGCGGTGCCTCCATTTGGTCTTGAGATTAGCCGTCTTTTGGCGGAACGTCTGCGCTTCATTCAGGAATCGGTTTCTCGGCGTCAGGGACGGCCCATGGTCAACCAGGTGGCTTCCGTGCTTTATACGTTGTCTGGCCGAATGGGGTCGAGCATCGGGCTAACCCACGACGATCTCGCGCACATCATTGGCACCCGTCGCGAAACGGTGAGTCGTGCGCTGCATGAATTGAGCCAAGTGGCGATCGTGCGCACGGGGCACGGTGCCATCGATATTTTAGACGAAGCCAAACTCGAGCAGTGGAGCCTCTTTGAGCGCTAGGCCAAACGGTATCCTTCATTTCCCATTGCCAGAACAAAAATTTCCCAAAGGAGAGACACATCATGGATTTAAAGTTTTCGGTCAAAGCGACGTGGCAAGGGGTTGGCAAAGAAGGCGAAGGAGAGCTCGCTTTGGGCGGCGCCGAGCTTCGCTATAGCGCGCCTGCAAGCATGGGCGGGAAGGGGGTGGGTGCCAGTCCCGAAGATTTGCTGCTATCGGCTGTGACGGCCTGCTATAGTGGAACGTTGATGCGCATCTTAGCAGAAAAACACCTGCCGGCAGCCTCGGTGCACCTCGAAACGGAAGGCGTGGTGGAAAATTTCCCGGAGAAGGCCAAGTTTGCTCAGATTACCGTAAGTCCCACGATCCATGGGGGCGACGCGGGCGCGACCACCCGCTATCGCGAGGCGGCCGAGCTGGCCCGCGAGCGCTGTTTCATCGGTCGGACCGTCCGCGACTATTTAACCTACTCTGTCGGCGAGGTCGTCGTCAAATAAGGGTAGCCAAGGGAGCCTTACCCTAACACGACCACGCTGATGCACGAACATACCGCCTTGGCATCCATGGGGCACGTGCGAAAGTTCCTGTTCGGCTGGGAAATCTGCCCTCCCGGACGGCTTGAATTTCGGCGGATATCCGAATCTTTAAACGTGTTTACGGCGGGACATCCCAGTTGCTGAACCCATCCGCTCCCTCTCCTTCTGCGAACCCGTGGGGGCTCTTTCTCAAACGCGAGGGTCAGGCATTCATCAGCGGCCAGAGCGAGCCGTTTGAGAAGGCGATCCCGTCTAGATACGGTGCGGGTCGGGCCGGGTATGATGAGCCTAGCTTAGATCCTCCGATGTGAGAAAGGGCCCCCGTGGGACCTAAAATATCGGGCAATGGTCCACACTCGTCCATCTTCCTCTACGGCATTGTCTGGGCAATACCAAGAAGAGGATTTCATAACATCCCCTAGACACGCGCGTAGATTCCGCATCCTGTGCCTAGACCGCAAGTATCCGGTAATCTACTAAAATGACCGACGCCTCACGGAATGCACGTAAGGGGCTACTCCTTAGGAGTGGCCCTTGTACCCGGCCCCCGGGGTGCCATTTCCCGGGGCCACTTGCTCAATCGTTAGCGTTGTTGCAACAGAACACACATCGCAGAAAAGTCATCATCCAATCGACAGGATAGTTGGTCGTGCGTGCGCCGGATATCCGGGTGTCCATCTGCAAAAACGTCGGCAATCTCATAATGCTCACCCTCAGGTGTTGGTACCTCGATCCACTCCGACGAACTCGCCGCAAATCGGTGAATCACGACCAGGATCTGGGAACCGTCGTCTGCATGGCGAACGTGCCTACGGCCATCGATACCGTTAACGGGCGACCATTGTACAAGATTTGGGTGACGCATGAGAAGTGAGAACCCGCCTTCCGTCTGCGTCTAAGAATGTCACTCTAAACAATATAAACACGGCAAATACCATCCGTCCTGCCTTGGCTTAACTTGCCAGATACAGAATTCGTGAATTGGCGTGGCCTAACGAAGACATGGAACGGATGACGTTACGCGGGAGTGCGCTCCCAATCCGATTGCAACTTCCAATGACTAACCTGTTCGATCCATCCCAAAATCCGTTTTTAAATCTCTCTATCAGGCTCTGCGCGATCTTAGAGATCATCACAAACCCCCGATGCCCTCAATTTATAGAAAACAGAGTGAAGAGTCAACGGACCTCTTGAACATATGGGCGCGTTCGTTCCATGAGGAGGCGGGCTGAAGGCCGCAGTTCCGCCCTCTTCTTTGGGCCCGCGCGAGTTCAGACGCCCTATTCGGGACGCTCGGCCTGGCGTGCCAAACGATACAAGGTGGCTCGGCTCACCTGCGTCATGGCGCAAATATCGTTGACGGTCAGATGATTGGTGTCCCGCGCTCCGAACAGTTCGAGGGCATGGGTCGCCCCGTTATGATGCCGAGTATACGTGCGCGGCCGTCCCTGGTAGGCCCCACGGGCTTTGGCAGCGGCAATGCCTCCCGCTGACGCTCTCGAATGAGATCGGCCTCAAATTCCGCAATGCCGGCCAACACCGTCATCAAGAGCTTGCCGATGGCGGTGGCCGTGTCGACCACATCCCCGCCCATGTTGAGCACGACCAAAGCCACTCCTTTCTCCGCGAGGGTCGCGACGGTATTCAGCGCATCCTGCGTGCTCCGAGCAAATCAATCCAATTTGGTGACCACCAGCACGTCACCGTCCTTGAGACGATTAAGGAGGGCCGCGAATTGGTCCCGATGGCGCAGGGAACGTCCCGAGATCTTTTCCTGATAGATGGGGTCACACCCGTAGGCAGTGAGCTGGTGAACCTGGGTCTCCAAACTTTGAGTGGTCGAACTGACGCGCGCATAGCCGTAAATCATGGTTTTTGGACCCTCCAGCACCACCAGCGAATCCCGCAG
>JAKAAL010000689.1 GCA_021802375.1 Bacillota bacterium
TTGAGGCGCTTGAAGTGAATGGCTCACGGTTCCTCGATGTGGTAACCAAACGATCGATAACTGGTGACCCGGCGTTGATACATGCGCGCTAATTGGGGTACCCCGGAATCAACGTAATCGTATACGATGACTGCCTGCTTGTCGGGATGGCGACGGTGGAGTCGCCCCACATATTGTTGGAGGACACTGCGCCAGGATACGGGCGCTGCCAAGAAGAGGGTGTCTAATCGAGGCAGATCGAATCCTTCTCCCGCAAGACGGCCGGTGGCCAAGATCACACGTCCGCCGGCTGGGGTCGGTGACGACAGTTGCGCCTGGAGTTGCTCTCGACGTTTGGCATTAGCTTGGCTCGTCAGAATGATGACGTCGATGCCACCATTCCGTAACAGTTCCGCAAGATGGTCTCGGTGTCGTGTGCGTTGCGTCAAAACTAGGGGATGGCGTCCTTCGGCCACGGCTCGTTGCACATCATCGGCAATCAATTGGTTACGCGCGGGATCGTCGCTCAAACGTCGGAAGATTTCTTGAATGGGCGGCGAACAAACGGCATCCTCCACGGCGAACGGCGTGATGCGGGGCTGAACACGGTGTTCATACGGTGAGTGATGGACCGCGGTCTTGGTTTCGTACGTAAAGCGAATGGGGCCCAAATGCATAAAAATGATGGGATGGTGTCCGTCCCGCCGCAAGGGGGTAGCACTCAGCCCGAGGCGATAACGCGAGGGGCTGTTGCGTAGGATGCTTTCAAAACTCGGCGAGGCCAGATGATGACATTCGTCGACGATCAGGAAGCCATAGTCCTCTAACAGGCTGGCACCGTCTGCGCGACTCAGTGTCTGTAGGGTCGCGATGTCGACAATGCCGGTCGCCTTCTTCTTGCTGCCGCTCCACTGTCCGATGGCGTCGGGTTGGTCGAACGCGAGGGCCCATGCGAGCTGCTCCCGCCATTGGCCGAGGAGTTGAAGATTCGGCACCAGCACCAGGGTGTTGACCTGACGTTGAGCGATGAGGTAGGCGGCCACGAGGGTTTTGCCGAAGCCGGTTGCGGCACCCAAAACCCCGGATTCATGCGGGACCAAGGCTTGCACCGCTAGTTGCTGTTCCCGATGAAGTTGCGCCGTAAAGTGTACCGAAATGGGCCTGCCGTGCACTGTTTGGTCGTGAACTATTGGGCGTATGCGATGCTGCGTCAGGACACGGACGGCATCGTCCAACAAGGACCGTGGCAAGGCAAGGCTCTCCCCTAAATCGTCGGCTAGGGACAGCACGCGAGGCGTATTCCATGTCGAAAAATGCATGCGTTGGCGCCGATAGAACTCGGGATTCGGAAACGCGGCAATGCGGACGAGTTCATAGAGGAGGCTCCTTGACAGGGCCGCGGTTGGCACGTCAACGCGTGATTTTACCGTGAGCGGGAGTTCCATGGGGCAGGCACCCGCGTCTAGTACTGCAGGACGTGCTGGCGATGCGGCATGCAAGGGGTCGACCAGTCCCAATGCGTCCCATTCGGTGGGCATGTCGGCGACGAGATCGGTGAGCTGCGAGACCGCCATTCGCGGGAGCGCACGGAGATACTCCCATGGGTCGGGCCATGGCGTGCCATCGTCCTGAATAAATTGCGTGTTGCCTGCTTTCACGGCCGCACCTTGCAGCGGCAACGCAATGAGATTGCCAAAGCCCCCGGCCGGCATGGTATCTTGGTTGGGAAAGAATCGATCGTAGGACTCGAGCCGGGGACGGCCCATGTTATGGGATGCTTCCGTGAGGATCCGGGTGCCCAGGCGACGGGCAAGACGGGCCGAGACAGGCACCTCAAAAAAAGTCCAGACATGGGCGCCATTGCCGGAACGGGATCGTTCCATGGCTGCCGGAACGCCCCACTTGCGACAGGTATTGAGATAGGCCACCGCATCTTGGTGCCAATCGGATTTATCGAAGTCAATGGCTAGGAACCAGGTCTCTTCGGTCGGCAATAGCGGATACAATCCGACCGTCTGATGCCCTTTTAAATGGTCGTAGATCACCGCATCCGTGAGAGGAAGAAGGTCCTTCGGGTCATACGGTGGCCGTTTACCGCGAGTTCTGAGTGCTGGCGCATAGCCGCTCTTCCCGGTCTGAGCATTGACCCAGCGCACGGCATAGACATCATCACGGCCGCGAAACAATGAGCGAAACAGTTGGATCTTCTCTGCGGTTGACCCACCATGAGGGTGCGGCAGAGGCTGTTTTCGTTGTTCCAGTTCGCGACGCAAGGCAACATTTTCCTGGAGCACCGCCTGGTAGGCATGCTCCAGTTCCCGGATCCGGGCTTCCATGGTCGCTCGCGATTCGTGATTCACGGGAACGTCCTCCATTTTGTCGGCCATGACCAATTACGCGAAACGGTGCGTTAAGACCGTAGACACAGTACGCTGGCCTTGATGGTGCTGTATGCGCCGGATTATACCAAATTGGGGGGATCCCATCGCAACGTGAAAAGTCGTGGCATGTGCCGACTGCACATTATCCCCCAGGGTTGACGTGACCATCGCTGGTGATAGACTCCCGTATTTGCTCTCGGGGTGGCCGGAAAGATTCTCGATGTGTTCGCCGCCGGTTGTGCGACAAGGTCCTGTTCGGGGATACTATAGATATCAACTTAGGTTTAGGCGATACGCCGCCACTGTTAGAAATCGCAGGAGGTCAGACATTGGATGGAGACGATTACGGTGCCTGAGGCCTTGCCGATGCGCATTAATCGGGACGCATTGGTTGACATTTGTCGGCGTTATCATGTTCGCGAACTGGCGGTGTTTGGATCCGTCTTACGGGATGATTTTGGTCCGGCGAGCGATGTGGATGTTCTCGTGGACCTCGCACCGACGACACCCATCAAGAGCCTGCTAGACCGGGCTCAGTTAGTCGTGGAACTGGAAAGCGTATTTGGACGGACCGTCGATCTCGCGGACAAGCAACGGCTGTATCCCCTCTTGGCCCCCGAGATTTTAGCGACGCGTGAGGTGATGTATGCCGCGACGGAGTGACGGGGCGACGATTCAGCAAATCGTGGATGCCGCGGACAAAATTATGCGGCGTTCTCAGAGCCTTTCCTACGATCAGTTTTTAGAGGATGATGAAAAGCAAGACGCTCTCATTCGACCCCTCGAGATTATGGGAGAAGCCGTCAGTCGGGTCAGCGTGGCATTTCGGACAGCGAATCCCGACTTAATGCCGTGGAGTACCGTCAAGGCCATGCGGAATCTATTGATTCATGGGTATGACACCGTGGATCTGGATGAGGTTTGGACCATGGTAACGCACGATGTGCCCATGCTGCGCGATAAATTGCGGACATGGTTGGCGTCTCAAGTCCACCGGACGGACGAGCCACATCCCGTGACCCCGGATGACCAGGACTAGCAAATCACGGTCGGGCTTTGAGACGGGGCTTACATTCGCGCTCGCCCGTCACCATTCCGTCACCAGGAGCGCACAGAAATGAGCATTTGGTGGCGACACGGTAGACGGTCTCTATCGCTAAAAACCTTGTAGATCAAGCACTTCAGCCTATCCCATGGACGGTAATGACGGGTCCTCCTGTGTCTTCAAATCCAATGGCCGGCTTTAGAAGTCGGCGGTGGGT
>JAKAAL010000690.1:0-881 GCA_021802375.1 Bacillota bacterium
ACCCCGGTCGGCCTCCTCGTTGGAAATCGCGCGCCATGCGTCAAGCACTGAAGATCGTAGGCCCCGTTCCATCAAATCAAAGAGGCGGTGGCCCCCCTTGCGAGCCACCACCCGAATAATTCCCGCGTTCCGTAATAGATTAAGCGCATGCGAGGTGGCCTTGGTGGCGGCCCCATCGGTATCCCAATAGCCTGCGACTCGTTGCTGCGTAATAAATGCACGGGTCGGCAAGGGCCCTTTTTGCTGTAGTCGCTCCAATACGTGTTCCACCACCGACCCCATGCTGTCCAACTGGGGTTGAAGAGCCTGGTGCAGGCGCGACTGAATGCCTTTTAACCACACCAAATCTTCAGTGGGCATGATCGAAGCGGCGTTCGCTTCGTATTCGATTAAGTCGCCTTGACGCAATAGCGTGTCTAAGATCCCATGCGGGGGTCGTTGTAATCGAGCCCCCAGCACCAAGTCTTGGTTGCGGCCTAAAAGCGCTACCGGGTCTAGCTGAATGCACTCGAGATCTCGCACCACTTGTAGAGGATCTCGAGGTGCCGGGTCCGATAATTGCTGAGCCGCCACGAGGCACTGTCGGATTTGGGACTTGGTTGCCGATATCAGCCGAGTACCCCCCTTTCCCTCATGTTAACCGATCAGGAAATCAAGGCCTAAAACCATCGGGTCGTAACCACCTTTTTGTCAGTGTAAAATTCAATGGCGTCACGGCCCGTGGCATGCAGATCGCCGTAAAACGAGTTCTTCCATCCCGAAAAGGGAAAAAACGCCATCGGGGCCGCAACCCCCACATTCACCCCCAACATGCCTGCCTCAATGGTCTCTCGAAACTGACGAACCACCCCACCGTTTTGCGTATAAATGCTAGCGGTGTT
>JAKAAL010000690.1:891-3620 GCA_021802375.1 Bacillota bacterium
TCGGTTGGCAATCTCAATCGCAGACTCCAACGAATCGGTTCGAATAATGGATAATACGGGGCCAAAAATTTCCTCACGCGCGATGCTCATACTCGGATCAACCTGGTCAAAGATGGTAGCGCCCAGAAAAAACCCCTCCTGGTTTTTGACCTCGGATCGCCCATCGCGAACCAGCACCGCTCCCTCTTTCAACCCCGCTTCAATATGGGCCATGATTCGGTCCCGATGACTACTCCGGATTACTGGGCCTAAGTCGTACTCTTGGCCGTTACCCCCGAGCCGTAGGAGGCCTGCGGCCTCGGTCAGGGCAGAAACCAGGTGATCCCCGATATCGCCTACCGCCAGCACCACGCTGGCCGCCAAGCATCTTTCTCCGGCGCTGCCAAAAGCGGATGCGACAATGGCTTCAACGCTCTTGCTAAGATGAGCATCCGGCATCACGATGTGGAAATTTTTTGCCCCAGCTAGTGCCTGGACGCGTTTTCCGTGTGCTGCGGCGGTGCGATACACATGGGCCGCCACTGGCTCCGATCCCACAAAAGAAACCGCTGACACCAAGGGATGGGTGAGCAGTCCATTGACGACCGCTTCCCCTCCGTGCACCAACTGAACCGCATTGGCGGGAAGACCCGCCTCCAATAGCAACTCCACGATAGCCACCGAAGTTCTTGGGGTTCGCTCTGACGGCTTTAACACCATCACATTCCCGGTCACTAATGCCAACGGCAACATCCAGAGTGGAATCATCGCAGGAAAATTAAAGGGAGTAATTCCTGCCACCACTCCTAACGGGTATCGCAGCATCTCAGTATCGATTCCCCGGGACACATTAGGTAAAGCCTCCCCCTGCATCAGGGTCGGTGCCCCACATGCAAACTCAACAACCTCGATCCCACGCCCTACCTCGGCATAGGCTTCGGTGTGATTTTTCCCGTTTTCTAAGGTCACCGACTGCGCAAGTCCATCGTGGTGCTGTTCCAGCAAGTCTCGGAATCTAAACATGACACGGGCCCGTTGTGGTACTGGGGTGTCTGCCCACTCCCGAAATGCGTTGTGCGCAGCCCGAATCGCTCGATCTAGATCCCATGCCTGAGCCATGGCAACCGTTGCCTGTACTTTTCCAGTAGACGGGTCGTACACCGGCAACTGGTCCTCGTGGTCCAACGGAGTCCATGACCCGTCAATCCAATGCAATACCTTTTGCTCCATACGTGACCCCCCTCAATATTGGCGTGCTAATGCGTGCGTTGTACCAGGGCTAACTCTGGGTCCTTTTGGACGAGCTCGGTCAACGCCTCCCGAATAGTGTCCAAAGCCTCACTCACTTGACTCGCGGTCACGGTCAGCGCGGGAGCAATGCGTACCGTATTGGCCCATAAACCGCCCTTGCCCAACAAAAGGCTCCGAGCTTTGGTCGCCTCAAAAAACCGAAGCACGATATCGGGGGCTGGTTTTTTGTCGTCGCGAACAAATTCGAGCCCCTGCATAAGCCCCTTACCGCGTACGTCGCCGATAAACGGAAATTCCTCTTGCAGCGCTTCGAGCCCTGCACGGAGCCGCTGCCCCATCACCGCTGCGTTCTTCATTAGTTCATCGCGTTCAATGACGTGTAGGGTGGCCAGCGCGGCCCGCATGCTAATAGGATTGCCGCCAAAGGTGCTAATAGTGGGACCCTTGTAGCTATCCGCAATACGCTGAGTGGTGATGGTGGCTCCAATCGGGAGGCCGTTGGCTAACCCTTTCGCAAAAGTCATTATGTCCGGAACCACTCCTGAATGCTCGATGCCGAACATCTTTCCCGTGCGTCCAAACCCTGTCTGCACCTCATCGTCAATGAACAAGCCTCCATGGCGTCGTACAATATCGCTCGCTTCTTGAAAATAAGTGTCCGGTGGCGTGATGAATCCACCGACCCCCTGAATGGGTTCTGCGATAAAGGCTCCTACTTGCCCACGTGTTTCCGTGGCAATTAACTCATTCAAATCTTTGGCACACTCGAGTCCGCAACTATCGGGTTTCTTCCCGAAGGGGCAGCGATAACAATAGGCATTGTGGGCATGCCGAATGCCCGACAAACCCGACAGGCCAAGCCGCCAGGAGGCTTGCCCGGTAAGGCTCATCGCCATTGCAGATCGCCCCGAGTAGCTATGCCGCAGGGCGATGACTTCGCTAAATCCCGTCGCCTCTTGGGCCATGGTTACTGCCGTTTCATTGGCCTCGGATCCACTGGTGGTAAAGAAAGATTGCTGGAGTTCGCCTGGCGTCAAGGCAGCAAGACGCTCGGCCAGATCAACCATCGGTTCCGTAACATACAAGGCTGAGGTGTGGCTGAGCTTTTGCACCTGATCCGCTACGGCATTAATCACCTCTGGGTGTGCATGGCCAATCGAAACTGTGAGAATCCCTCCGAAAAAATCCAGGTAGCGATGATTGGATTGGTCGTACACTTCTAGCCCTTCACCGTGGTCAAGCACCAAGGGCTCCTCATAATACGTGGACACCGCGGGCGCCAAGTACTTCCGTTGTCGCTCTAAGACATCCGATTCTTTTTTTAAGGTGCTCATGTCTTACGCCTCCATGCTATTTGCTCGACAAGTAGGGCTTGTCGTCCTCTCATCGAGCGTAGCACGAGTCATACCACTATTCACGTTACAGTTCGTCGTGTGGGGTAAATATTTAACTGACAATGTGTTGAAGGCGATCGACGTGTCACAGATGAAATGGGAAAC
>JAKAAL010000691.1 GCA_021802375.1 Bacillota bacterium
TTTGAAATTGCCAGTCTCACTCATCTGGCCATTTCGCCGGCTGCGCAACCGTGGATCTTTGGGAGTTTCGCTCTGGCTTTTGCCATCAAGGCACCCTTGTGGCCGTTTCATGGTTGGATGCCCGACGCCTATGGTGAAGCTCCACCTCCGATCACCTCGCTGGTGGCGGGAGTGCTATCCAAAGCAGGTGTCTTCGGATTTCTCCGGGTGATGTTGCCCATCTTTGCGCCGGAGCTGGCTCGCTATCAAACTGGCTTATTGATTTGGGTTGCCGTGGGATTGGTCTATGGAGCCTTCATGGCCGTACGCCAGCGCGACATGAAGATGGTCACCGCCTATGCTTCGCTTTCCCATTTGTCGATGATTGCCTTGGGTATCTTTTCGCTGACCGCCGCAGGCATTGTGGGAGCGACGTTCCTGATGGTGGCCCACGGGCTTATGGTCGGAGGACTGTTCTTGATACTAGGCGTGGTCGAGGAACGAATAGGTCATCGAGAATTCAACGGCGTCATGGGGTTGAACCAAGGTGCTCCGCGGCTAGCCACCTATTTTCTCTTCTTCGCTTTAGCGGCGCTCGGGCTCCCGGGGCTGCCTGGCTTTGCCGGGGAATACATGATTATCCAAGGACTCGTGGCTCATGAAGTGGTGTTTGCAGGGATTGCTGGGTTCGTGCTGGTGGTGGCGGCATGGTATATGTTACGGCTGTTTCAAGGGATTATGCAGGGACGTCCTAATGCGCCGGCGGTGGCGGACCTTAGTCGGGGCCAGGTGGCTTGGCTTGTGCCCATGGCCCTATTGATTGTGGTCATCGGGGTATGGCCTGCGGGCATTACCAGCCAGGCCGTGCCCTCGCTGTTCCATGCCGTCCACTTTGTGGCCGACCGGGGAGGAAAAAACTGATGGGCTATTTGATTCCTGAAGTGCTGTTGGCAGGAGGTGCACTGCTGGCGCTCTTGGCCGTCGCCATGCTGCCCAACGCTAAAAACTTAGGATCATGGATTGTCCTGCTCGCGATGCTGGCGGCGGGGGTGGATGCCGCCTCGATGTGGGGTGTCACTGCGAAGTTGATTATGTCTGACACCATGGCGATTGACAAGTACAGCATCCTGGTGACGGAATTCGTGCTCTTGGCCGGGGCATCCAGCCTGCTTTTAGCCTGGAATGCGGACCGCTTCGGTGCCGAATTGCCGCCCCTCATGGCGATTTCCGTTCTGGGCATGATGACGCTGGGCACGGCCGCCAATCTGATGGTCGTATTCGTAGGTATCGAGCTCTTGTCTCTTCCCCTCTATATTCTTGCCGCCAGCACTCGCACGCGAGCTGGGGGCGAGGCGGCACTAAAGTACCTGCTATTAGGGGCCTTCTCCTCGGGAATTTTATTGTTTGGCATGGCGCTTCTCTACGGAGCCACCTCGAGCCTCACCTTTGTGGTCTATCCTGCGATTACGGCGGCCAACACCTGGCTCCTATGGTCCGGGTTGGGCTTGGTCTTGGTGGGAATCGCCTTTAAGTTAGCCATTGTCCCTTTTCATATGTGGGTTCCCGATGTCTACGAGGGTTCGCCGACGCCCGTGACCCACTTGATGGCCTTTGGCACCAAGGTGGGGGCCGCAATTATCTTGCTGCGCCTGCTTGCCTTTGGCTTTTACGGCCAAGATGGGTCCTGGGGCACGCTCATCGGGTATCTGGCGGTGTTAACCATGATCGTAGGCAATTTGCTCGCCGTGCCGCAACTGAATCTAAAACGGCTGCTCGGCTATTCGGGGATTGGCCATGCGGGATTCTTGCTGGTCGGCATAGCCACCCACAGCGTGGACGGCGCCAATGCCATGATGTTTTATCTCTTGCCCTATGGCTTAGCCGCCATGGCCGTGTTTGGGGTGCTGCGCCTCATCGAAGGACAGGGCGACGAGGTGACCCTCAGCGACTTGAGAGGGATGGCCTATCGTCGGCCATGGCTGGCGGCGGTGCTCATCGTGGGCATGCTTTCCTTCGCCGGCATCCCGCTCACGGGAGGATTTGTCGGTAAATTTTTCCTACTGCAAGCCGCCTTGTTCGCGAGCCAACCAGGCCTTGCCGTAGGCATCGTGGTGGGAACCTTAGTAGGGCTCTTTGCCTACCTGAGACCCCTTCAAATGCTGTTTCAACGCACGGAAGTGTCGGCTAAGGTACAGCACTTGCGATGGTCGGTGGCCGGAGCGGTGGTGCTCGGCGTGGCGGTAGTGGGCACCATTGGCATCGGTGTCTACCCGGCTCCCTTGGTGCATATCGTAAGTCAATCCGCCAACTTTTACTGGCTCACGGGCGGTTAACAACTGCCTAGGGCTCTTGATGCCCGTGGGCCGAAAGGAGATATAGTGGCGGTACTAAGCTTGGTCGAGCCGGCAATGCGTGAGGTTGACTTGATGTTGGCGGATGCGTTAAAACGGGACAATCTCTTAATGGCAGAGGTGTCGGACCACTTGCTGGAGGCCAGTGGTAAACGGCTCAGGCCGGCACTCGTGCTGCTGTGTGGGTCCTTTGCAGGCGAGCACAGTGAGCGTCTAACCCGAGTGGCTACGGCCGTAGAGTTGATTCACATGGCCACCCTGGTTCACGATGATATTATTGATGATGCGGCCCTTCGGCGCGGGGTGGCGTCCGCGCGCGACCGATTTGGCGATCCGGTGGCCGTGTTGGCGGGGGACTTTTTATTTGCCAAAGCGTTCCAATTGTTTGCCAGCGTGAATGATCCGCGGGTGGTCAACGAGGCGGCGGAAGTGGTTGGCGTCATGTGTTCGGGGGAGATTCAACAGCAACTGGATCAGGGCCGGGTGGCCTCCGAATCGGAATACTTTGCGCGCATCGAGGCCAAGACGGCCCGTTTTATTGAGGCCAGTTGTCGACTCGGGGCGATGGCCGCCGGACTGGACCGCAGCGCGGAGGACCTCTTGGCTCGTTTCGGCCATGATATGGGAATGGCCTTTCAAGTGATTGATGATGTGTTGGACTGGTCCGAAGACAGCATGCAACTGGGAAAATCGGTGGGGGAAGACATCGCCCAAGGGGTCTATACGTTGCCTCTGATATACGCGTTGCAACAAGCGCAGTGGGCAGATGAACTCCAAGCCTACATTGCCCAGGCCAAAGAACGGCCAATGGCCAGAATCCGCCAAATGCTTAAGGCCAGCGGGGCCCTTGAGTATGCCAAGAACCGAGCGATTGGCCTCAAGGATTCGGCAATGGCTGCCTTGGCCGGTTTGCCGCGGGGAGCGAGCCGCAATTCTTTGGAGGAGTTGGCGCAGTTTGTGGTAGACCGTAACTATTGAACCCACTTGGCGATGGAGATGAAACGATGTGGTGCAGCGTAGAGCGAACATGAGGCGAATTCCGGAAAGCACAATTCGGCGCTTGCCGGCCTATCTCCGGGTGCTGGAGAATCAAAAAGAGACCCGAACCACGTCGGTGGCCTTGGGCGAGCGCACGGGTTATTCTTCGGAGCAAGTGCGCAAGGATCTGGCCTATTTCGGGGCGTTTGGCACGCGCGGAGTGGGCTACGACGTGAGCCAGCTGGGCCATCAAATTCGTCATATTCTGGGGTTGGACAAGAACGTCAAAGCGGTTCTGGTGGGGGCAGGTC
>JAKAAL010000692.1 GCA_021802375.1 Bacillota bacterium
TGACGTCGTCAAGGAACTGAATGGCCTACAGCAACGTCAAGCAGGTGCGGCGACCAGCAACCTGTCAGCAATGGACTTTTGGCTTATTACCGATAGTGGGTACCGTCCTCTGGGATTTGTGTTGGGCAATAGTGTGATGAGTATGGGCATTAGTGGGGGCATTGCTACAGCATTTAAGGGGTTGCAACGAGGCGAATTGGGGCAATTAACCCAACTGATGTATACCGCACGTGAATTATCCTTGCAGCGGATGAAGGCTGAAGCAGATGCGCTCCATGCGGACGCGGTGGTCAATGTGAATATCGAAATTATCCATCGGTCGGAAGATGTAATGGAAGTGGTGGCCACCGGGACCGCGGTACAAAAGGTCGGAGAACCCTCCGGGCGGGCGGTGACGTTGCAGGTTAAATAAATCGTCTCTCGCGCATCGCCATATGGTCCATGGAGAAAAATGGCGGTTACCTGTGCGCTGAGGAGGGTGAGTCATCGACAGTGAATGGGCATCGGATATCGCCATGACCCCCGAGATGGCGCGGCATCTAGTCTCGGTGCAGTTTCCCGAGTTGGGGTAGGGCGCTTCCATTTCCTTGGTCGGCGAAGGTTGGGACAATTGGGTCTATGCAGTGGACCGGTGGTTTTTCCGTTTTCCTCGGCGGCGTGTGGCTATTCCCCTCATGCAAAGAGAAATGACAGTCCTGCCCGATTTAGCTACACGCCTCCCTTTACCGGTCCCGAAGCCCCTATGGTTGGGTAAGCCTGGGGATACGTATCCCTACCCGTTTTTTGGGTATGCTCCGGTGCCGGGACATCCCGTGGCCAGTTACTCGCTCTCTTCAGCGGAACGGGTGCGAATGGCGACTTCCTTAGCAACCTTCTTAAAACAGCTACATGCGCTATCACCAGACTGGGGAGAAAGTCTTGGTGCTAGACCTCCGACTCTGGGGCGATTAGACCTCCATGACCGTTTGCCCCCATTTTACCGTTGGTTGGAGGAAGCGTAGCGCCTGAGGTTAGTGGTCGATGACGCCCCTTTTCTTCGGGAAGGTCGTTTGATCCGAGACTGCGTCCTGACGCTAACCGACGCCAGAATCGTCCATGGGGACCTTAACTTTAAGAACGTTCTAGTTGACGACACGGGGACGTTGTCGGGAATTATTGATTGGGGCGATTGCCATGTCGGGCTTGCCGCTACGGATTTCATCAAAATACAGCGCGGCGGATACCTCAGCCTTCAGGCCGGGGAGGAGCCGCGTGAGAGAAGCCCCGATTGTTCAAGGTTGGTCTCTCACTAACTATGAGATATGATAGGGTGAGTGAATAAAGGGGGGCGTGTGCGATGGAACTCACCCTGACCGCCAAAGTACAATTGTATCCCACGCCGGAGCAGGCGACGTTGCTGCAGCAGACCCTCGAGGCCTATCGCCAGGGTTGCAATTGGGTGTCGGATCTTGTCTTCACGACGCACGGCCTCCAACAAGCCGTCCTCCACTCCGACACTTATCGCCCCCTGCGAACCCAGTTTGGCTTACGCTCGCAGATGGCGCAATCCGTCCTCAAGACGGTGATTGCCCGCTATAAGAGTGGGTTGGCCCACGGGCATCCGTGGACGCGGGTGCAGTTTACGAAACCCGCCTTAGATCTCGTCTGGAATCGCGACTATTCGCTGAAAGCCGACGGGTTCTCCCTCAATACGCTCGCAGGCCGGGTGCCGGTGCCCTTCGCCCAGCAGGGGATGGAACGCTTTTTCGATGGCAACTGGCGGTTTGGCACGGCCCATCTCGTGTATCGGCATGGTCGGTGGTTCCTCCATGCGCCGATGACCCGAGCGGTGACCGACACGGTACTGGCGGACCTGCGTCAAGTAGTCGGCGTAGACTTCGGGATCAACTTTTTGATCACGGCCTACGATTCGCAGGGACAGACCACCTTTGTTTCGGGCCGCAGGGTGAAATCGCGGCGGGCACACTGCAAACTCTTGCGGCGCGATTTGCAACGGCGCCGGACCCCCTCTGCCCGGCGGCGTCTGAAGCGTCTAGGACAACGAGAAAACCGTTGGATGACCGACGTGAATCACCAGGTCAGTAAGGCACTCGTCGTCCGTTATGGTGCTCAGACGCTGTTTGTGGTGGAGGATCTGACCGGTATCCGCACGGCAACCGAGCGGGTTCGGCGCCGTGATCGCTATACCCAGGTGTCCTGGGCGTTTTACCAACTCCGTCAGATGATCGAATACAAAGCCGCCCTGCACCAAGGACGCACGGTGGCGGTGGATCCCCGCTATACCTCGCAAACCTGCCCGAAGTGTGGCCACGTCGCGCGGGGAAACCGCGATAAGCACATGCACCACTTTCAATGTCAACAATGCCAGTACCAGTCGAACGATGATCGGATTGGCGCGATGAACCTGCACCGTCTGGGAATCGAGTACCGGGTGACAGGTGCGACCACGGCAGGCCCGTGGTCGTGAGGGCGTCGTCAACCGTCCTATGATGCGACCCCAATTGAAGGAAGGAGACGGCTTCGGCCATCGTTGGCACTTCCGGGGAGTCGCAAGCTCCGGCCTTTAGGCCGGGGTAGTTGACGTTTCCCATCGGATTCCTGCCTGCCTTAGGTCAACAAGTCTTTCGAGAGGCCTATGGGCCCATTGAACCAGAGACTTGGCAGATCGCCAGGTTTTTGGCGATCTATGTCAACCTCATTGTGTTGGTTTCGGCGCATGGCATGGGCCATATCCAGGACGTGCGGGAAGCAGAGTGGGAGCTGGAGAATATTTTAGCTACCGAACCGTTGGGCTTCTACCATCGTTATGGTTCTAGGAAGAAGGAATAGGGTTTGTTATGCGGGGCTACCACGGATATCACGACGGACTTCTTTAAGTATTTTTGTTACTGGGCAGGATTCCCTGCGCAAAATAGCGAAAAACTACTAAAGGAATGTCAATTTTGGGGATGGGAAGTTTCCCGATCCCAGCAGGAGGATTTATGAAGCCACCGATCGCAAGAAAAGAACCTCACCCGCATACGTTGCATGGCGACGTGCGTCAGGATGACTATTACTGGTTACGGGGTGCCGAAAAACCCGAGGTCATCGAGTATTTGGAAGCGGAAAATCAATACTACGACGAAGTTATGAAACCGCTCGGCCCTTTGACGGACACGCTCTATCAAGAGATGGTGGCTAGAGTACCAGCCGATGAGGCCGGGGTGGCCGTGCAGGATGGTCCATACTACTATTACTCCCGGATGGAAGGGGCTAAGCAATATCCCATTTATGCCCGCAAACGGGCCCATGATCGTCAAGCGTTGGAGTCGGCCGCTGAAGAAGTCCTGTTAGATTTAAACGCGTTGGCGACCGGGAGCGACTTTTTGAGTGTGACGGTGCTCCGCACCAGTGCCGATCATCAAAAGCTTGCGTATCTCGAAAATCGCGACGGAACGGATCGCTATACGCTCTTGGTACGGAACATCGCCACCGGAGAATTGCTCCCGGATCAAGTCCCTGGCGTGTTTTTACATGCCAGCTTGGAGTGGGACAAAACCGGCGAATATTTGTATTACACCAAAGTTGATGAGACGCAGCGGCCCTATCAACTCTGGCGTCACCAGTTGGGCAATACGG
>JAKAAL010000693.1 GCA_021802375.1 Bacillota bacterium
TTTCGCGTCGGTTTCATCTCTTCTCTCCGGAGCACGGCCTATCAACCGTTTGCACGAAGGCAGGGTAATGCTGGCAAATGTGGCGACTGAAACGCCTTCGAGTGAGGTTGTGGGGTATCGAGACCACTGAAATGGATCACGCACGACCACGGGCATTGTCCGAAGGGATTTCGCGGAATATATCGAATTTATAGGGTGTGCGACACATCTTTTGTTTTGGCATCATGTTCCAATCGTGGAATGGTTTTGGACATGGCGATTCGAAGAGGAGAGATACTCTATGCAGATCGATATATTGAAGCATCACTTTATTCGGCACCTGTTGAAAATCACCAGCAGGGATTGAACCCGGACACACTGGAACGCCATGTGGAAAGCTCAGTCGGTCCGTTAGAGGCCGAGCACCGTGAGCTCCTGCGTACGTGGCTCGAGACCTTGGTCGGTCGGGGACATGTGCACCGTGACGGTGACTGGGTCAATCTGAGTGAAGAAGGTCGACTTGAGGCTTTTCGCTTATCCGAGATGAGTCGGGCCGGAGGATTTGACGGCTGGCCGTTCTAGAAGCATGGCATTTTCGCCGGTTCGCGGCGGGTGCTAACCGAAATGGGTTTAGCTCGGTACTTCCAGAAGGAATACTGTTTTGAGGGATCGCGCATCCCACTCCATCCATGTATGCGGGACATGATTTTCTCCTTTTATACTGCTGCCGCGCCCAGGCGCCTAGTCCCGCGAGGCGACGGCGACCTGGGCCATGGCGCTTCGGTGAACCGGGCCATTTCAATCTTGGCTTACCCATTGAC
This sequence comes from Bacillota bacterium, assembly GCA_021802375.1. The sequence goes on from JAKAAL010000693.1 coordinate 801, forward strand.
ACATAACGCCCCCACTTCTGGCTATTTTCTGATGCATTCCCCCTGGCAGGTCCCGCTTCCAACGCGCGATTCAGGAGCCTTTTCTCCCACAGGCAGACGGAATTTACGGTGTGGTGTGCCCGCCATTCACCACATTCGACGCGCCATCATATGGTGCACCATATCCTGCCAGAGGAGGGAGAAACCAACATGGCCTTGTTCGACGATACCTTTGCCCCCTACGTGCCCTTCGGTAGCCGAAATCTCTCATCGGGTGCCGTTGGAACCGATGTGGCGGTGGTGCAAGCGGTATACGACCTCATGCTGAAAACGATGAACCCGCCGCTAGGCCCAATGGGCTCGCCTATTGCCATCGACGGGCGTTTCGGATCCAACACCGCGCAGGCGGTTCGGAACATCCAGTCCTATTTTGGCCTTGCGGTCGATGGAATCGTTGGCCCGAATACGTTCTTTGTGTTTGGTCAGGGTGTAGGTGACCACACAACCTATGGGGGCCCGGTCTATGGCAGCAGACAACTGCAGACGGGGATGTCTGGCGGGGATGTCACGATTCTTCAGAACCGCCTCAATCTGTTTCGTTACAGCTCCATTATCGGGAAGCCGGCTTCCGGAACTTTTGACAGCGCCACCGCGGCGGCGGTGCTTGCCTTCAAGCACGATGCGGCCGCCAACGGAGACACCGGTTTTCCCGACAACAGCATTGCTGGATACGGGTTCTACGACGCAACGTGGATCTACACATTTGCTGGCGGACGTGCCATCCAATCGGGCCGGAATGGATTTGACGTCGTATTTCTGCAGGTACTTCTCAAGAACCTTGGATACTATTCCGGTCGCATAACCGGGTATTACGACGCCGCCACTCTTGCCGCAGTACGGGCATTCCAAACCGCAGAAGGCATCGCCGTCGACGGTGTTGTGGGCCCTGTGACCTTCTATCGTCTGGGCCGCCATAACGCCCACGCCGCGCCGACCCCACTGGGCATCGCGTGGCCGGTTTTCGCCGAAATTGCGGAGTTCACCGATTGCTGCATGGTTTTGACCAGCCCCGAGGGTGCGGTCTCTGCCGGATGCTCAGAACCCCCTGGGGGCACCATGTGGGTGCGCCAGTTTGCCAACGGCGGCTTGGCAACGTTGACAACGACGTGGGAATTGCCTCCCCCGCAGGCATACAACGCCTGCTATGACACATGGGTCTTGAACTTCTACCCGTACCCTAGTCGCGTCTTGACTCTGATCGATTCCTCCTTTGGCATTTACCAACACGCACGGACTCAGAGCTACGGTTCGCCTTTGCCTCCCAATGCTCAGGTCACCATCCGCCCCGGTCAAGGCTTTGTGGCGATGGGGCCAGTGGTGCTACGCGGGATCATGTCAAATTGTGGCGGGACGGGTGGAGACTGCCAGGACTCAGGCTCGACCAACTGAGGACCGTCAGGTTCGTAACAGCCGGGAGGGGTGTCGCGCCACCCTCCCGGTTTTGGTTTGAATGGGGGGCATGGATGTTGGAAACTTCTCGCGCCCGCGGTGCGGGGAAATGGCGCCGCGATCGCCAGGCCCTGTTCTCGTGGGATCAAAAGTGCAAAAGGCGCCTCAAAGGGCGCCCAATCTGTGCTCAGTCGTATGCCGTGCCGGCCACGTCGCGGTCTTGCACGCCGACTCGACGCGCGTTTTCTCGTCACGCCTCGTTTGGGCATGATCGAGGGGCCGGAAGGGACACATTAAGCTTAGGCTCTGAGATGTTGCAACAGGGCGAACCACGTCCGAATGTGACCGTATTCGTCCCCCAAAATCGACGTCAACAAATAGCGGATTGCCAGCGTCGGCGCTATCGAGGCCAAATAGGCGTAGCGAGCAACCGCACTCGTTTCTCCCGCAATGGCCGTCATGATGTCCTCCTCGTATCCCTGATTCGGCGGAGGAGTGATCGGAGGGGCTCCCGCACTCTGGGGATTGAGTTGGTGCAGCAGGGCGGCTTGGGTCCGGGCATGGGCATATTCGTCACCGATGATGCTGGTGATAATCAGCCGGGATATGGTGTCCGGACTTTCGTTGGCAATACCGGCGTAAAATGTGACGTCGGACAACTCGTCCTGAATGGACTCCTGAATTTGTTTGACGAACATCTGGATGTCACTCACACCATCTGTGCTAGCAACGACTGGATGCAAGGTAATCGACTCCTTTCTGTATGGTTCTCATTTACGATATGGAATAATGTGGAAATGGTGACGCCTTTCGGCAAGGACAGACCGAATCTTTCGGATTCGCGTAAGTCACTCCTGAACCTCTCGCCTGGCCCACAGCGGGTCAACGTCGCTGGCGTCCACCGACCAGGGGAGCACAGGGCGAAATTCGCCATGTAAGGATCTGGAAACCGCGTGAATGCCTGGTGCCAGTGCACGGAGAGCCAACTTTGGACGTAGGTTGATGAATTCCATGCTGTCCGATTGATCAGGTCCTGACGGGAAACGGGCTAGACGTCATGTGGTCACCCACGTTCGCTCGCTGAGAGAGTGCCGGGCTCGGCTTGGCTCTCATCCACCGTTCATAAGAGCGAGCGAATGCCGCAGATGCGACGAACGGGCAGCCAGCTCGCTGACAGAGGCCAACCATCGGTTCGCGCACGATTTTCTGGAGGATGTATTGGCTAGACGAGGGATACCGGAATGAGTCGAGAGGGAAGTCGCGGGTGGATGCCGAACCTTATGGCGACAGAGTGTGTCGAATAGATAATGACTGCGAGGCGTACGAAATGGAGGTTCCCATCTGGGTAGACGATTGGGACGGCACCAAAGACC
>JAKAAL010000694.1 GCA_021802375.1 Bacillota bacterium
TTCCGATCTCACGGGTCAACCGATCGTAAGCTGCATCTTGTAATTGCGCTGTGTGAGAAACCAGGACCTGATCAGCTCCGGCATCAATGGCCAAAAAAGTTCCTTCAGCCGTTCCTACATTGTTTTTAATAGCATCCATCTCCATGCAGTCGGTTACGACCAGCCCGGAAAACCCGAGTTCCTGTCTTATTAAATCCCCTAAGATGGCCGGAGAAATTGTCGCTGGGCGATAGGGGACAGGATCGAACGCAGGAAACACTACGTGCGCGGTCATGATCGCCCGTAGTCCGGATGCGATCGCAATGCGAAACGGCAGCAGTTCCACTGCCTCAAGACGCGGACGTTCATGAGGCACCAATGGAAGGGAAGTATGGGAATCCTGGGCGGTATCGCCATGCCCAGGGAAGTGCTTGCCGGTAGCAATCATTCCGGCTGCCTGCGTGGCTTCAAGATAGATACGGCCCCATCGCGCTACGAATTCAGGCTCTTCGCCAAAAGAGCGGATCCCAATCACCGGGTTTAACGGATTGTTATTAACGTCGAGGTCCGGTGCGTAGTTTTGATTAATGCCCAGCCCCATCATTTCTATTGCGGACAAATAAATCAGTCGGGCGGCCGCTTTCTGATTGCCACTGGCCGCCATTGCCATGGCGCTCGGCAAGGGGACGAACGTCTCGCGAAGACGGCGTACCGGGCCTCCTTCTTGATCAATGGAGATGAAAAGTGGGGGGTGGCTGCCTAGCTGAGCGGCTTCTTGCAATGACGAAGTGAGGTGTCGGAGTTGAGAGGCGTCATGGATATTTCGGGCAAAGAGGATAACTCCTCCGACTCGGCCTTGGCGGATGGCGCCTAGCAGAGACGAAGGAGCTTCGAATCCATCAAATCCCACAGTTAATAATTGTCCGATATCCCTAGGTGTCACGGTGTTGCCCCCATCTTCAAGGTAGCCTATAGGATTGCCGGTTGGGAATTCTTCATCCGGCACTGTTTCGATTATGGAGCAAATGCCTGGACCGCGCCATCGTAGCACTGTGCCCAGTAAGCTTCGGACAGATTTTGGACTATTACCCCTTGAGATGGCGTGGCCGAAGAAATAAACTCCCCGTTGCCCAAATAAATGCCAACATGTGCGGCAAACACACCGTCAATAGTAAAAAACACCAGGTCTCCGGGGCTTAGGTCACTATACACCACGTGTGTTCCTGCATCCCACTGAGCATACGATGTGCGTGGCAAGTTCAGACCAAACTGACTATAGACCCACTGGGTAAATCCTGAGCAATCAAATCCCGCGACGGGAGATGCTCCGCCGTAAGCGTATCGATACCCTTGGTATTTTAATGCCAATCCCGCTATGGCGGAACCGGTAGGTGAAACATTACCCCGATTGATTTGAGTCTGACTGCCACCCGCTCTCAGATCGCTATTAAGGGCTCCCCAGGTTATTGAACCCACTAAACCATACGACGGCAAGTTGTTGGCTCTTTGAAATGAAACCACCGCATTTAGGGTATTAGGACCAAATATGCCGTCGATGCCGTGAGTATTGTAGCCTAATTTAGTAAGATCCGCCTGCAATGTTGCGACAGCGTTGCCGGTGTCGCCTTCGTGCAAGTACCCTTCCGGAAAGGTGACAGGTGAGGCTGCGACCGGGCTCGCAGAAGCGTTTCCCTGGCCCAGCGTTTGGTGTAGGGCCGCAAGGGTCAACGGCCCTGCAATTCCATCCACTGTCAAACCAAGGGACGCTTGGAAGCTACGCACTGCGGCATAAGTTAGCGGGCCGAAATCTCCATCGGTCGCCAAATGAAACCCGTGTTGGTTTAGCAACATTTGTAGTTGCACCACCATGGTACCCCTACTACCCAGCTGAAGCATAGGGGAGGGGGTCTCAAATGTGGGAGAGGAAGCGGTAGACCCTGGCTCCTCTGCGTGAGAAGTTGACATTATGGCATTTAACTTAGCCCAGGTCAACGGCCCGACGACGCCGTCAGGGACCAACTGGTGCGCTGACTGGAATTCTTTTACCGCTTGCAATACTAAGGGGCCAAATATTCCGTCAGTTCGACCGTGATAATATCCTAAGTTGGTAAGGTAGGTCTCCGCTTTATAAACATCGACTCCCCGAGATCCGTAAGAGATCGTCGAATTCACGGCAGTTTGGGCTTGAACCGATGGCGACAAGAGAGGGACCGCCATAACCGCCGCAGTTGCCGCATAAGGCGCCCACTTTCGATGAGATGATGGTTTCAACCGTCAATACATCCTTCCTTCTTGGACTGCCTTCGAGGTTAGTGTCGGGACAACGCCCGCGGCTCGGGGGAGAAGGAGCCCCCTACTGACAGAAACCGCCAGATTCACCTGCCTGAAAATGCGTTCCAGGATCCCCCGTACCCTAGCGCTAGCTAGGGATTCGGCGTATATGCTAATAATTTTAGTCTAGAAGCATATAAAGACCGCGTCAAGGAAATAATAGGGTTTTGTGGCGAAATTCTCATTTTGCTAACAATAGCCTAAAGATTAGGGGGTGTATGACGAATCGTGGAAAGGGAAAAATTTGAGAATCGATTCTAGAATAGCAAGTTTTTTAGAGAGAGGTGATATAATACTCGCGAGCTAGACCTCGGCTATTCTCGTTCACTTCTGAAATTATGAGGACATGAGACCATATATTGCGGGTGGAGGGAGATCCATGCAGTCTAATGATGCTGCTTATCAAGTGTTGAAAAAACACGGCCAAACGATGGACGTCCATGATTTATTGGATGAAACGTTGGCGGTTTTAGGATTGGACCGAGAACCCCGGCGTGCCGCTAAGATTTACACGGATCTGAATCTTGATGTGCGGTTTCAGTATCGCGGAAACTCCCAATGGGGTTTAAAGGAGTGGCTGCCTAAGTCGCCTGGGAGAATGGCTGCCACCAACCGGGATCGGGACGACGAGGAGACAGAAGAACTTGAGGAGGACGAGGGCTAGAGCCTGCGGACTCCTCACCCTTTTTAACAGCTTTGTACTTGTGTAGCAGGGGGCGTTGGCAGTCGTGGCAAATTTCGTTTTTATCACGGGTGGGGTTGTATCTTCTTTAGGTAAGGGGATAACAGCGGCATCCCTGGGACGAATTCTGAAGAGTCGAGGGGTCAAGGTTACCGCGTTAAAACTAGACCCATACATTAACGTAGACCCGGGAACGATGAGCCCGCTGCAGCATGGCGAGGTATTCGTGACTCAGGATGGAGCGGAAACCGATCTGGATTTAGGCCATTATGAACGGTTTATGGATGTGAACTTAAGCCAAGCCAATAATGTTACTACTGGGAGAATTTATTGGACGACGATTAGCAAAGAACGCCGTGGGGATTTTTTGGGCGGCACTATTCAAGTAATCCCCCATATTACCAATGAAATTAAGGAGCGAATCCATCGGGTTGCGGAATCTAGTGGGGCCGATGTGATCATTGTGGAAATCGGGGGAACCGTAGGGGATATTGAAAGCTTGCCATTTCTTGAGGCTATCCGACAAATGCGTTCGGATGTGGGTCGCGATTCTGTCATGTATATTCATGTGACGCTAGTGCCCTTTCTTAGTGTGGCCGTCCTC
>JAKAAL010000695.1 GCA_021802375.1 Bacillota bacterium
ACCCCCTCCCGGCTTCGCCTGGGAAGGGGTCAAGCGGGCTTTATGTTCAATTTGGGATCGTTCAGCCACGCGAACAGACATCAGTAGAGGCGCCGATCCCCGACAAATGGCCAAATCTGAGGTCTTTCCAATGGGTGTTTGCGATATCATGGACTACCCGTGTAGACCGTGGGCACGGGGCAGCGATTGACCTTGGCAATAAAGTCACCCGCCCGAGCGCCCACGGCGCCGTAGGCCAGAATTTGTTCGACCATGGCTTTCACAACGTTACTGGGTATAGCAAATCCTATTCCCTCCCTGGTGATAGCCGTGTGGCTTTATTTTGTCGCACACTACCACGGATTTCATGTTAGGTGCGCATTGTGTTCAACCAAACATGGCACGGAATCGCTACCTGCGAATTCTACGAAAATTTTGGTGCACGTTCCGTGTGCCACCTGATCGACTGTGTAGTAAAGCGATTCGTCACGGTGGGACGCGCCAGCTTCAGACGAACTTAGCGATTCCAGCTGGAGGTTTCACCGTCAGATCCAGGAGATTCATCGCCTCCTGGTGACATTGGCGATGCGCTGATTTGATCATCATTTTGTGGTAGGGTATTACTAGGTAATACTCTACAAGAAAGGAGTACTCGTTCATGATGCATCGAGACACGATTCGTCCCATGACCGTCAAACTCGATCCGGATACCCGTAATCGTGTGAAGCGTTTGGCGGTGGCCCGTCATCGGACGCCGCACTGGGTCATGCGCGAAGCGATTCATCAGTATGTCGAACGCGAGGAACGCCAGGAAGCTCTGCACCAAGACGCCTTACAAGCGTGGGATGCGTATCAGGCGACGCGTTACCATGTGACGCAGACCGAAGCCGATGCCTGGCTTGCTCAGTTGGAATCCGGCCATGACGCTGAGCCCCCGCCATGCCACCCTTAATTTGGACGCCGGAGGCGTTACGCGATGTTCAGCATCTCTACCGCTTTCTGGCTCCGAAAAGTCCTCGGGCCGCGGAACGGGCTATCCAAGCCATTCGCACGCAAGTTCAGGTGATCGCGGAGCGTCCGGAGGCAGGACGGCCTGTCGAAGGCATGGATCCGGTCTTTCGCGAATGGCGTGTGGCCTTCGGTGAGAGCGGCTACTTAGTGCTCTACCACTACGATGGTCAGTCAACCGTCATCGTGGCTGTTCGGCATCAACGCGAATCCGGTTACCTGGATGCGCCGTAACGGTCGTCAGTTGGACACAGCTTGGGCGGTGAGGAACCACCACCGCGAAACATGCGATGACACGGGTCGATCGGTTTCTGAACAACACGGGCGTGAACCTCGAAGTCGCCTGGGGCAACCTGATTGCGACCGGGGTGGATGGCGCCCAGGTAATCCGACCTATCAGCACGGTCCATAGGCCGCCCTTTTCCCATCCGGGTCATCGGACGATCACTCTGGCTAATGCCAAACTCCCGCCACCCTTCCCTGACATAGATGCGGTCATGCGTTTGTCTTGCCGTGATCTCGATACATTGCCGTGGGTTAAATCGCGCAGGAATTCGGGGCTCAACCGTCGGAACTGGCAAACGCCATTACTCAAGAGTGAAACCCTCGCGGTTCCGCGGAACTCCGACTTGCAAGAAGTTGCCTCGCCTGTTCAAACCCCTTCTTTGACGCCAAGGCCCCAGCATGATACACTGTACACAGGTGAAACGTTTCGATACGCGAGGAGCCGGTGGTTTTTAAGTGGATCATCCGAGACGATATCTACTCGTCTGTTTCCTGAAATCTCGGTTCCTCCCCGCTTTTTTGTGCAGCTATGCGGAGACATCTTAATAATTTGACCAAAGATTGACAACAAGGCCTTCTCGAATTCTCGGAGTGCCATCTTTTCAAATCATGATGTCTATTCTGATTTGACCTATCACACATCTCTGGGGTGGACAGACCTCCGTGAGATAATTTCTCTACCTCCCTACCGTGCTCGGTGCTTTAGTGTTCGCAACATTGGTGGAACGTGGGAGGTTCTTCTTCATGATTGGTGCCCAACGCAAGTCTTCGGTCGTCTTTATCGGAACCAGTCTCCCGCGAATCTGTGGGCTGGCCACGTTTTCACAAGACCTCATTCGCGAATTCGTACGTATTCCCGACTTCAACCCCCCTCGCGTGGTGGCGGTCAATGACCATCACAAGCGCTATATCTACGCCAAATCGGTCATCGCCCAAATTGACCAACAAACCCGCCAGGACTACGTGCTTGCAGCCGAAAAAATCAATTATGCTTCGGTCGATTTGGCCATCGTTCAGCACGAGTTTGGCATCTATGGCGGCGCCTCCGGTGAATACATTCTCGATCTGGTGCAAGCCCTCACGGTGCCTTTCATGGTCATTTTACACACGGTGCTCCAAGCGCCGACTGCTAAGCAAAAGCAAATTGTCTCCCAGCTTTCACAACTGTCGGTGAAAACCGTCACCATGGCACATAACACCGTCGCAGACCTGATTACGACCTATCAGCTCGAGCCTGCGAAAATCTCCGTCATCCCCCATGGGGTCCCTTCGATGACAACCGAGTCGCGCGACGTCTTGAAGCGACAAGCAGGATTTGACCACCAAAGCCTCATTTCCACCTTTGGATTTTTAAGCCCAGGCAAAGGTGTTGAGTATGCCATCCAGGCGATGAGCCAAGTCGTTCAGAGGCATCCTAAAGCTCACTATTTAGTGCTCGGCGAAACCCATCCCGTGGTGAAAGAAGAGCGCGGCGAAGTGTACCGCAACCATCTGCTAGGACTCGTATCGACGCTAAACTTAAAAAACCATGTGACCTTCATCAATAGACTGCTGACGAATCAGGAAATCGTGGAATCGCTGGTGGCTTCCGATCTTTGCCTCACCCCCTACCTAGGCAAAGATCAAGCGGTCAGTGGAACGCTCGCCTACGACATCGGCTATGGACGCGCGGTGATCTCAACGCCTTACCGCTATGCCACCGAAATGTTGGCCGAAGGTCGGGGCCGACTCAGCGCCTTTAGAAATTCTAGTGCTTTGGCGGAAAACATCATAGATTTGTTAGACCATGCGTCCCTCAAGTTAGACATGGAGACCAAGGCTCAAAGGTTAGGACAAACGATGCGCTGGAGCGAAATTGCCTTGACCTATGCGGCCCTATTCCGTCAACATCTCCCGCGCCAAACGTTCTATGGAAGGATGCTATGATGAGTCCTCAGGTAATGCCCCCTCTTCATCTGGAGTATTGGCGCCGTCTTACGGACGACACCGGAATCTTTCAACACGCCAAATTCGCTATCCCAGACCGCCATCACGGCTACACCACGGACGACAATGCTCGTGCGCTCGTGGCCGCCGTGATGTGGTATCGAAGCGAACCTACTGCCGAATGCTTAAGCTTGATCTCTACCTATTTGGCTTTCGTCTATCATGCTCAAAATGAAGATGGCAGCTTTAAGAATTTCATGAATTACGATCGGCGTTTTATTGAAGACGTCGGCTCCGAAGACGCATTTGGACGGGCGCTTTGGGCCATCGGCTACACCCAGGCCGAGTGCTCGCTTCCGGATCAGTATCGATACACCAGCTCAGTCATGCCCGCCAA
>JAKAAL010000696.1 GCA_021802375.1 Bacillota bacterium
CAAGCGGGGGGTGCTACTGGCCCGGGGTCGAAGCAGTCTTACCTACTGAGCGACTCATGGCGGTCAATTCTCCCGTAAACTAGAGAATGCCTGTCGAAATATGGTAGACTTCGGATAACCTCGAAAGACTAGTTTGGTTCCTTTATCAACGGCCTTGTGGATTATTATGGCCTTGTCGCTTTCGAAAGGAGTCCATGGTGGTAGTCAATCATATCCGACGTAGCTCCCGGGTGTTGGCCGGGTTGATGGCCTTTTGTCTGTGTTTGCCCACCTTCTTTTTTGCCGTTCCCGCCCTGGCTGCCAGTCTTCCCACCGTTTTTACCGATCATTTTCAAAACGGCACGATTTCGCCCCTGACAGCATCGGGAGGAAACTGGAATGTCTCTCATGGGATCTTGAGCGCCAGCAACTACGGGATTCACACGCCGATTGATCGCCAATTCGTTTATTATCCCACCAACATGACCAACGAAGTGGTCTTGGCGGAAACCACCATCACGGCAACGCCTGCCAACGGCAACTGGCGCGTGGGAATCTTTACCCACGGCACCGGGACAAGCAACCCCCAAAAGTGGGCCCTCATCCTCCGGGGTGGCACCCTGTCGCTGCTCGATGAAAACACCAGTTGGGTGAGCAACGTGCCCTTTAGTAGCAGTCCAGGCCAAACCTACTTCATGGAACTGGCGGTAAACGGCACCACCGTCCAGGGTAGGGTGTGGCCAAGCAATCAGGCAGAACCCACCGCCTGGACTATTAGCGGCCGATTCCCGCCCAATCAAGCCCTTTCGGGCAAGGCGGCCGGGCTTTACGTGGCCAATGCCGATGCAAGCTTCTCCACCTTTCAGGTTGCGGTGGCGCCACCTTCGCTTAGCGTCACTCCTCACCAACCGGGAGCCATTTTTTTGCAAGGCAGGGGCTCCGGCTATACCGCTACCGTCAGCAATACTTCCGGACAAGCTGGACAGTACGACGTCGCTTACACCGTGGACAATGCTCAAGGCAATGCGGTAGATTCGGGAAGCGTGCCCATCTCCGTCCCCGCCGTTGGAGTCAACAGCGCCAACCTTGCCGTTCCGCTGCCTGACCTCGGCTATTACACCATCTCTTTTTCGTTGACCGCCACCGACGGTTTTCCCCTGGAAACATTAGCTCCCAGTAGTTTGGCTGATGTGCCTCTACCCGCCACCAGCCTTGGTGGCGCAACCAACCTGGTAGGTATGAACGGCAATCTCACCTACACGGCCACGTCAGGAACATCGGGCAACGTGACCCAGGCCTTTCAAGCCATTCGCAAGCAAGGTATTAACTGGTATCGGTTGAATATGAACGCTCGCACCATTTTCCCTTCGAGCCAGTCTGCCGGCAACTGGGCTAGCATGGATCGACTGGTGTCCGCTGCTCAAGGGCAGAAAATTCACCTGCTGGGCCTGCTGACGGCTTGGCCCAATGGCCTTGATCCCTTCGGGCCCCACGCCAACACCAGCTTTGACACGGCCCTTAACGCCTATGTCGACTACGTCCGCCGTGTGGTAACGCGATACGGTCCCGGCGGCACGTTTGCGGGCACGCACGGATGGTCCAAATATGGCATCTTTACCTGGGAACTTTGGAACGAGCCCGTCACCGGACGATATTGGGGAGGCACGCCAGCAGAATACGCCACCTTGGCCCAAGCTGCAGCCCAAGCCATTCGGTCCATCGAGCCAAACGCCACCATCTTGGCCTACGACGACGGGCCACAGACTCTGGCCTCCCAGGGTCCTGGCCTATACTCGGGTCTATCCTTGCACTACTATCCCGGCAATCTTCCCCCTAACAACCCGACCTTTAGTGTGTACGGCATGGTCACCCAAAATTTGGCCTACGCCCGAAACATTGGCGGAGGTCTCTGGCTGACCGAGGCAGGATGGTCGACAAAATTTGTCAGTCCCGAGGTGCAGGCCCAGAACTGGGTGGAGACCGTCCTCGACGGTCTCACCGCCGGGGCCTCCCACGTCATGTTGTTCACGCAGATCTACCCAGGCTCAGGCTTTAGTGAAGAAGAACCGAACCTCACTCCGAAGATCAGCTATCCTGCCCTGGCCGCCCTCAATCGGCGCTTGGCAGGCTTTAGCCCGGCCGGCCGACTCAATTTAGGTGCATCCGTCATCGCAGATGCGTTCACTAATCACCACGAAACCATGGTGGCCATTTGGAGCCCTCAGGGCAATGGCCAGATGACTTTGCCTAAACCCAATCTTAGTGTCGGCCCGGTCGTGGCCTACGACTGGATGGACAATCCCATCAACCCCGATGGCCCCTCTCGCGTGATTGTTCCTTTGAGCCCAAGTCCCGTCTATCTAGTCTTCCCTGATGCGACCGTGTCAGACGCCCAGGCGTACCTGAACGCCGCCCAGGAAGCAAATATCGTTCCCTTCAGTTTGAGCGTGTCTAGCCTACCGTCCACCAATCCGCTCACCCCCAGTGTAAGCGTCAGCATAGCCAACGACACCAATCAGGCGCTCGGGGGAACCTTAAGCTTGACTTTGCCTTTGGGCTGGACGGGTCGCGCCCTCGCGTCGAGCACGAGTCAAGCCGTATATAACCCAAGTCTGACCGTTGGTCCCATTCCCGTAGGCGGTAAATTTAATGCCGTGTTTAGCCTAAGCTCGCCGACGCCTACGGCACGCTTTCGCATTGATGCCACCATGACCAGTACGAACGGAGGTCCCCCGGCCACTACGTCGGCCACCTTAAGTAATCCGGCTCTTTTAAGCTCACGGCCGGCCGCTCGAAAGTCCGCTAAGAAAAGTTTGCCGTAAGCATGACCTTCATCTTAGTGTGGGCACCAACACGCCGGGTGTTTAGACCACCATTTTCCTGAGTGAATGGGGAAGTCTGGGGCACATTGAAAGTGCATCGCCAACCCGATCTGAGGAGGAACCTTCCGTGGCCCCATCCACTGAGACTTTGCCAAGGCAACACCAACAGAGGCAGCCAGGGCTTGAAGCCCAAATGACGCCTAGGCCCCAAAGCCAGGACATCTACCATCCAGGATCCGGAAAATTAGCCGGAAAAACGGCCATCATCACAGGCGGGGATTCTGGCATCGGCCGCGCCGTGGCTCTCGCCTTCGCCCAAGAGGGCGCCGACCTTGCCATCTTGTACCTCAATGAACGGCAAGACGCTGAAGAGACTCAACAGCAAGTCGAGCAACTGCAACGAAAGTGCCACGTTATGGCAGGTGACATCGCCGACGAAGCCGTGGTGCAACGCCTTATCAGCACCACTATGAAGGAGTACGGCAAGATTGACGTCTTGGTCAACAACGCGGGCGAACAGCACGTGCAGGCAGATATTCAGCAGATTACCCGACAACAGCTCGTGCGCACCTTCGAGACCAACTTCTTTGGTCTCTTCCTCCTAACCAAAGCCTCGCTTGTGCATATGCGCTCGGGATCTGCCATCATCAACACGGCCTCGGTGACCGCCTATCGTGGGAACAAAGAACTCTTAGACTACAGCGCCAGTAAGGGCGCCATCGTCGCATTCACCCGCAGCTTGGCCTTACAGGTGGCTGCTCGCGGCATCCGGGTCAACGCCGTGGCGCCGG
>JAKAAL010000697.1 GCA_021802375.1 Bacillota bacterium
CTCACAGAACTCATGACACACCCTGAAATCAAAACGGTAGCGTTTCGTATCGTGCAAGACACACCCGATCAGCCCTGGCTAGAGGGCGTCGCCAGCGCAATCAGTGGGCGCACCCCCAAATCATGGTCAGACCGTAACGTCCAAGAATTTACCACTCAAGTCTACGTGGTGGCACGACAATTTGAACATTACGACACCGTCGCGGCGGCGATCCCCACGGCGCCCTATGCGGATGGCGTCGTTCGCATTGGTATCACCACACCTCAAGGAGACTGGGAAACGGTGATCAGCCCCACAGTTAGCCAGGAAAAATGGGCAAAAAATAGTGTAAAGAAGATTCTTCAAGATATAATGAGTCAGGGAGAAGCGGCGCGCCCACGTCTTTTGCTTTTAGCTGCTGAGTTGGTCAACATCGCACTCCGTAGCGATGCCAATTCTGAGGAGGTCCTCACACATGAATGAATTGGGTGTTCGGCACATTTTAAACCTATCAGGGGGCAAAGATAGCACTGCACTCGCCGTGGTCATGCGAGACAAGATTCCTGAGATGGAATATGTCTTTTGTGATACTCTTAAGGAATTACCTGAGACATACGAATACATGGATAAGGTCGAAGCCTATCTGGGCAAACCCATTGTACGTCTGAATGCGGACCGCGGTTTTGACCACTGGTTGGACATTTATGGAGGATTACTCCCGTCATCCCAAGCGCGATGGTGCACTCGAAAACTGAAATTGGAACCTTTTGAGGCGTATGTAGGAAAAGATCCTGTGGTGAGTTACATCGGGATTCGCGCTGACGAGGACCGGAGTGGTTACATCTCCACTAAACCGAATATTACCGCGGTATTTCCTTTTAAAGAAATGGGAATCACCAAAGCGGATGTATTTCGGATACTTGAAGAATCGGGGTTGAACGTTCCGCGGTACTACGAGTGGCGGTCTCGCTCGGGCTGTTATTTTTGTTTCTTTCAACGGCGTGGCGAATGGGTAGGTCTCAAAGACCGTCACCCAGACCTTTTTGAGAAAGCGAAAGCCTATGAAAAAATGGACCCAGAGACCGGGGAACGCTTCACATGGTCGCAGAGAGAAAGCCTGGTCGAACTCGAACAACCAGACCGACTGGAAGAAGTTCGTGCCAAAGCCAGTACACTAGACAAAGAGACCACTTCACGAAAATTAATCACACTCGGATCCCTGATTGATCCAGATGAAGAAGATGAGCTCGGTTGTCTCATGTGTCATATTTAACAGGTACTCGATGGAGGAATATAAATTGGATGAGCAATCATTTACATGGCTTTCAAGTTCCCATCCGATTTCCGATATTCGAGATTGGAAATCAGCCAATCATTTAGAGCTCCGCCCAGATTTCCAACGCAATGACGTATGGTCAGACGCTGCTCGAGTTATGCTAATCGACAGCATTCTGAGAAATATCCCCATGCCAAAAGTGTTTCTGACAGCTCGAATAGTTGATAAAGGAACCTTCAGAAGCGTGATAGATGGCCAACAACGACTGAAGACAATTCTTGACTTTCTCGGTGATGGTTTTGAATTGAAATCTCCCTACAACGGATCTTATGTAGGAATGACATATAGTGCTCTACCTCAAGTCATTCAGGACGAAATTCTTCAATATAAAATCGTGGGTGCTCAGTGATTTCGAATTATGTACATACGTGAATGCCGGTCGAGACATTACCAAAGCTGGTGAGTTAGTAGGCCCGCGATTTTGGATGTCCCCGGAAGCTGTCAACCAGGCATATGGCCACGCAGATGTACTGTCATATGCTTCGGACGTATACCAGCTTTGTAGTGTTTTTTGGTTCGCCGTTACGAAAAGACACCCCCACTGGGATTTTAGACTATTTAGATTGGGGGCTAGAACCCGAGCCCCTATTTAATCTACTTAGGGCGGGCCTTAGCCACAATCCCATCCAACGCCCCCAAAACGGACAAGCTCTTAAGGAGCGATTGCAGGAAATTGAAGATCGCCTCTAATTGCTCTGACCATCGGCACCACCCGTTTTGAGCCTCTACATCGACTAAATCCGCTCAACCTCAATCCCTCGAGAATGATGATGGAAAAGGTTGTCGTTAACCGGAACAACAAAAGCCCTTTATCAGCCAAAGCTATTTGTTGTAGCGTGCTAAAAGACTCCTCCAATTTTGCAAACCACCGAATCGTCCTCGAAACTGAACGGGATGAGTTTTTCGTCTGCTGCAGCAATGTATAGATGATTTAGTGTCTGGTTAGCTAGGGTTTGCACGTCGGTACCATAATTTATGTATGCGATTGAGGTGGATAGGATGCTACAATAAGGTATAGTTAGTATAAGCCATTAGGAGCAAACGCAGTGCCTCTGAACGAGATTACTCTGAAACAAGAATATCGATCATTAACCGATGATGTGGTCAATTCCTTATATATTCCGCTGCTCAGCCGAGCGGTTTTGTATCAACGCGCCGTAGGGTTTTTCTCTTCAACAGCCCTCATCGAAATTTCTGTCGGACTTGTCCACCTAATAAACAACCAGGGGAAAATCCAACTCATCGCATCGCCTTATCTCCAAGAAAATGATATTGTGGCCATGCGTATGGGTTACGAAGCACGCGACACCATTATCGAACGCGCACTCATGCGAAGCTTTACGGAACCTACGACCTACTTCGACATCCAACGATTAAACCTGCTCGCCACCCTAATTGCGGAAGAGCGACTCGATATTAAAATTGCCTTTACGGAGCGGCCGGATGACATCGGGATGTACCATGAAAAAATCGGCCTGGTGTACGATGCGGTGGGAAACGTTGTGGCTTTTACCGGTTCGATGAACGAAACGAAGATCGCCTTTTCCCATAATTATGAAGCAGTGGATGTGTTTTGCTCATGGACACAAGATGCCCCTCGAGTCACCACCAAACAACGCGCATTCGAAGCCTTGTGGAACGATCGTGAACTAGGCATCCATACCATGGAGTTCCCACGAGTGGCTCACGATAAATTGAAGGCATATAAACAATCGAGCCTCGATGTCACTATCGATGAACAACAATTCCCTGACATCCGAAAGCCGATAGCGGTGCCCACTGGGCCGCACATTCCTGCCGCTGTGCATCTTCACGACTATCAAATCCAAGCGATTGACGCATGGGAACAACAGGGCTTTCGAGGAATCTTTGATATGGCTACAGGGACAGGAAAAACCTACACCGGCCTCGCCGCGGCGGTGCGATTGTACGAAAAACAGGCCGAAGCACCTTTGGCCGTGATTATTGTCTGCCCCTACCAGCACCTCGTCGAACAATGGGTTGAAGACATCCTATTGTTCAACATGAAACCGATTATCGGTTATTCCTCATCACAACAAAAAAATTGGAAACAACGCCTGAAAGATGCGGTTATTGCGCACAATCTGGGTGTCAAACCACATTTTTCCTTTGTGACCACCAATGCTACTTTTGCCTCAGCCGGGTTCTCTGCAATGGAGCCGAAGTCTCGTAAGCGTACTAGTTCTTTGTTAACGAGGGAGGTATCGATTCGTATTTCGTCGGTTGGGGTGTTTTTCACGTCGTTAAGGG
>JAKAAL010000698.1 GCA_021802375.1 Bacillota bacterium
ATGCCCATCTAGGCGAAGCCGACGGAGGGTCCGTGGAAGTGCGAACGGTGAACGGGCAGTCGGTGAAACGGATCGAGTTTGGGGAACTACAAGAGATTTTGGATGCCCGGATCGAGGAATGGGCGGGATTTGTTGAAGACCAGCTGCGCTTGGTGGAATGGGCCAAGGGTCCGGCCGCGGGCGTGGTGGTGACAGGTGGCGGGGCCTTGCTTAAGGGGATGGGGCCCTTTTTGGAGGCGCGCTGGGGATGGCCCGTTCGACTGGGAGGACCTCAAGGCTTGCAGGGCCTTTCGGATTTGAGTCGAAGTCCCGGGTATTCCACCGTGGTGGGCGTGGCACGCGGACTGCTGGCCACGGGCATGGAGCGAGGGTCTCGCGATTTGTGGTCACGAGTGAGTCTATTCATCACACGAATGTTAAGGTAGCATGACAATGATACTGCGATCAAAGTGAGCGCTCGGGGTGGGCGGGGAGGACTAGCGATGTTGGAGTTTGACCAAGCGGAGGAAAATTTCGCTGTCATTAAGGTGGTTGGAGTGGGAGGCGGCGGTACCAACGCTGTCAACCGGATGATTCAGGCGGGTCTCAAAGGCGTAGAGTTTATTGCGGTGAACACCGATGCCCAGGCGCTAGCCTTGTCCATGGCCTCTACCCGACTGCAGGTGGGTACGAAGTTAACCAAGGGCTTAGGGGCAGGGGCGAATCCAGATATCGGCCAAAAGGCTGCCGAAGAAAATCGAGAACAGCTGGCCGAGGCTCTGCGCGGGGCCGATATGGTCTTCATCACGGCAGGCATGGGGGGCGGAACGGGTACGGGAGCGGCTCCCGTGGTGGCAGAGGTCGCCAAGGAAGTAGGGGCACTGGCAGTGGGGGTCGTCACCAAACCGTTTACCTTTGAGGGGAGGCGGCGACAGACATTTGCGGAAAAAGGGGCCAACAACCTCAAAGCGAAGGTCGATACGCTCATCACGATTCCCAACGATCGTTTGCTACAGGTGGTCGAAAAGCGGACGTCGATCGTGGAGGCGTTTCGCATTGCCGACGACGTCCTTCGCCAGGGCGTTCAGGGTATTTCCGATTTGATTGCCGTACCGGGACTTATCAACCTCGACTTCGCCGATGTCAAGACGATTATGTCTGAGATGGGCTCGGCCTTGATGGGGGTGGGCATTAGTCAAGGGGAAAACCGTGCGCAGGCAGCGGCCAAGGCGGCCATCTCCAGTCCCCTGCTCGAGACCAGTATCGACGGTGCTCGGGGGGTATTGCTTAACATCACCGGGGGTCCTGACTTGTCGCTCTTTGAAGTCAATGAAGCGGCAGAAATCGTGATTCAGGCGGCTGATCCGGAAGCCAACATTATTTTTGGGGCGGTAATCGACGAAAGCATTAAGGACGAGGTGCGGGTGACGGTCATCGCGACGGGCTTCAGTGGCGATCGCATTCGTACGGTCGTGAGCGAGACGCCCTCGCAAGAGGCCGACACGGCGGAAATTAAGCCGTTTCCCAATGACGATTTAGACATTCCTGCCTTCTTGCGCCGCCGTAGCTAGGGGCGAGATGGGCCAGCCGTCATATACTGCGCTATGACGCTTTCAGCGAATTGGGAGGTTCGTCGTGTGGGCATGAAGCGACCCATCGCAGTATTTGATTCGGGAGAGGGCGGACTGACCGTTTTAAAACAAGCTCGCGAGCTCTATCCCGGTGAGGACTTCCTGTATGTCTGTGACTCTTTGCATTTTCCCTACGGCCATCGGAGCTTGGCAGAGGTTCGTGGTTTTTTTCTAGCCATTTTGGGATTCTTGCTGGAGCGCGAACCCAAGGCAGTGGTCATTGCCTGCAATACGGCGACGGCGGCGGCATTGGAAGAAGCCCAGAGGCAGTCGCCCGTGCCGGTGATAGGGGTAATCGAGCCGGGTGTGCAGGCGGCACTTAAGGCCACGCGAAACCACAAGGTAGGCGTGCTCGCAACGGAAGCCACGTCGCGCGCGGGTATCTATAGCCGGGCGTTAAAAGCTCGCGATCCCGAGATGACGGTGATCGAACGGCCGTGTCCTCTTCTGGTCGTCATGGCAGAGAGCGGTTTGATCGATGGAGATGCGTGTCGCCATACGGTGGGGAGCTGTCTTGCCGGGGTTTTGGCCCAAGGGGTCGACACGGTGGTGCTAGGCTGCACGCACTTTCCGCATATGCAGATGGTTTTTGAAGAGATGGTGCGCGGACGGGCCAAACTCATCGACCCCGGCCTGGAGACGGCGAAAATAATGTCAGGGATTTTGCCGCAACTTTCGCGCACGCGCGGGGGAGGCTTGCAGTTTTATACGACGGGCGATCCCTTGGAAGTAGCTCGGGTGGCCCGTCAGTTGTGGCCTCAGCAAGAGCTAGAAGCGTTGCCACTTCACTGGCGGGGGATGACTGTCATCGATCCTTCACGGCTGCACACCTAACCTTCCCCCATGTTGGTAAATGGCTTTTGGACAATAACTAGGGAACGCATATTTCGGCGTTTTTCGTTGAGATGGCCACGCCGCGGTAGGTTGCGGACGAGACGGCTGATGACCAGGTGTGCGAACAGGCGAGGGACGGCCCCGCAATCGCCGGAAGGAGCCATGAAAGCCTCATCGCCGAAATGACACGTCTTTAACAAGGGGAAGTCCGTGGGACTCACGACCCTGGTTGCTCGCTTTGGGTTGAATGGGCGATGGCGGCCGCTGGGGGTAATATCGGATAGAATTCTCCTGGAAACTTGGGTGCTGGATCGTGCCAAACCTGGTGTTGAGCCGGATCGTATCGAACGTGTCGGAGCATCACCAGGTAGGAAGCGTCGCTGAAAATCGCTGGACCGGAGTCGCCTCGCCGAGAGCGCATTCAGTTGCGTCTGGTCCCAGGCAGGCGGTATCGTCCTGCCCTATCGTGATCAAAGATGTTGATTTCTACCAACGGAGTATGCTGCGTGGCGCCCCGCCCAAAGTCATTTGGATGCGACGCGAGCACCCATGCCGTCGCGGACGTGCTGCGCTCGCCGTTTCCCGCAGTCCAGCACTTTATCGCCCAAGCGGAGGCAGCGTTTCTTGACCTCGGACGCCCCGAATAGTCATGGCGTGGATCCGACTTGCTGGCCGCATGGCGCCCCCCGTCGCCGGCCACCCGTACATACGCCCTTGATAATGTTCTAATCTCCTAAAAAGCGAGAACCTTGGCCCGCGTGCAGTATCGACGATCTACGGGGACTAAACTACTCTAATAAGTACCATACGGATTATGCGGATTACGCATGGATTTAAAGAGTTATTGTGTGGAGCCGCGCGCAGGCTAGGGTGTCGTCGGCCTGGTGAACCAGACGGCGGGTGACCCCTGCCGGAAGGGCAGGAATCCAAGACCTCGCGAGTCCGAACAAGGCCCCCGTGATAAGGGATCGCGTCGTGGGGTCAAATCCAGCTTGCGAGATTAACGGAAGCACCCTTTGCCATTCGGATCTTCCCCACAGTAATCCACCAAGGATCCATGCAACATTTGGGACCACATGGTCCGCCGGATAATAGTGGCATCGGCACGACAATTTTTGCATCCAATCCCCCCACGGGAGATC
>JAKAAL010000699.1 GCA_021802375.1 Bacillota bacterium
TGGACGCCCCTCGAGCAATTGGAAAGCCAGGTAGGCAAAGGCCATCGCCTCCTTGGCGTCTTCCGGAATGCCTAAGGCCCCGCTGGTCTGCCAATCCCGGGTCAGGTGAAGACGCTTGGCCAGTTCCGACATCAAAAGGGAGTTTTTTACACCACCCCCGGAGGCCACTAGAGCCACCGGACCAGGGGCCACCTGCCCAATGCCCGAGGCAATGCTGCTAGCCACAAAAACGGTAAGCGTGCGCATGATATCGGCATCGGCCAGCCCCGCCCTCCGGCTTTCCTTAATGCACTGGGCCACATAGGCGGTCCCAAACTGCTCGCGTCCGGTGCTCTTCGGCAAGGACAAACGAAAATAAGGATGAGAAAGCCAGTCGTCCAATAAAGGTGTGGACAGGCGGCCACCCCTCGCCCAATCGCCATTTTGGTCAAAGGTCACCCGGCCTCGACTTAAGAGGCTGGCCGCGCCGTCTAACACCATGTTGCCTGGACCCGTATCGAAACCTAAAGTCGCCTCAAGCGGCGCTCCCGCCGGAAGCCAGGTCACGTTGGCAATTCCACCGATGTTCAACACGACGCGATCTTCCTCGGAATCCGCGAGCAAGGCCCAATCAAAATAGGGCACCAAAGGCGCCCCCTGTCCGCCCAAAGCAATGTCCATGGACCGAAAGTGCGAGACCACGTCGATCCCCGTCCGCGCCGCAATCACGGCCGGATCAGCAATCTGCCAGGTAAATCCCTGCGGGCCATCCGGATAGTGGGCAATCGACTGACCATGGGACCCGATGACCCGCACCTCATCCCGATCCACCCCCGACTCCTCAATCACCCGATTGGCCGCCTGGCTAAACTTTTCACCCAAAAGTCGGTGGAGTCGCCCCACCAGCATGATCGGGGCCTCGGGGGAGCACGCCTGAAAAATCAGGGCGCGCACCTGTTCATCCCAC
Organism: Bacillota bacterium; assembly: GCA_021802375.1. The sequence continues at coordinate 947 of JAKAAL010000699.1, forward strand.
GGATCATGGAGAGCGTGAACCAGCTTCAAACCCGGGTAAGGCTCATCCGGGTTCCGCACCTCGATTATCGCCGCATCAATAGCATCTACCGACGTCCCGGACATGAGCCCAACCGCGAATATCGCCATCTCATCGCCCTCCCCTATGAGGCCTTAGGCTTCGCTGACGGGCGAGCCATCCCTGCCTTAGGTCGCCGGCTTCGCCATTCACGCAACCAGCGTCGTCACGCACGATAGGAAGGTACTTCATCACGGAGCCATCGTCTGCGTAGTCCGACCCATCAAGGAGGGGCGTGGCCTTTCGAATGCCCGCCTCATCAGATTATCCGAATTTATTGGTGGCGGTCGATCGGGGGGAGCGGGAAGGTTGCTTGGTTCATGGGGCACTTGAAGTGGACGACTGATGAAGGGGATCGTCTTTCACCCACGAGGCAAAAGCACTTCCCCGGACAACCCGGAGTTTGACGGTCATTTCATGAAGCGTCTTCCGCACTATCCCACATTTGACGTACCCACCGAACACTTTTGGCAATAGCATCGGTCGGGTAAGGCCGACACTCGTATCCAATCGGCCCATCGTATCCATCCGCTCGTAGCTGGCGAAAGAGGCGGGAAAAATCGATAGCGTGAGGCCCAGGCAGCGCTCGCTCCGGGTCCGAAAGATGGATGCAACCCAGCATCCCCTGGGATGCGCGAACCTCAGCCGCTGCGTCTTGATGCTCAACATGCATATGATAGGCATCGGCCATCGTTTGAACTCCGGAGCGCGGATGTTCGCGAAGCCACGCGGCAACGTCGCTGGGCCGGTTAAATAGGTGGGTTTCCCGGCGGTTTAACGGTTCTATGGCTAGGTACACACCAGAGTCCGTCAGTCTCTCTTCCAACTCCCCTAACAGGAGGTCTAAGAGCATTAGCTCCATCGCGCGAAGATCGCTCCCCACGCTGGGGCGAATCCGCGCTTCCCCAAACACGGGGACGATTACGACTCCTCTAGCGCTTATTTGCTTGGCTGCATGAACCTTTTCAGCCAGAATCTCCAAAGCCGCTGCCCTTTGCATGGCCGTCCGCGACAATAAGGGAATGGGCAAAGCCGAATATACCATACCCACCTCTAGCCCATAGCGCTTGGTTAAGCGACACACGTCGGGCTCGTCCTGGGCATGCTCGCGCAAATCCATGCCATCAAAGCCAGCCTGATGGCACGCGGCCAAACGCTCTTCTAAAGTTGAGCACTCGCTAAAGATGCTCTCTAGTGCCGTCAAAAACACGGTTTCCTCCCATCCGCCACTCGGGTTTGGGCGACCGGCAACGTTGGCGCCGGGCCGCCTCGCGGATGTATCTCCAGCCGTCGCGCCTGAATCGTCCCGACCTTGCCTGGGCATAGTCCAACGTTAACGCCCCAGTTCATCCAATCATTACCCGTGAAAGGCGTGCATCGCTTCCTCCGCCATGCCTGCTTTGCGCCTCGCGTAGTATCCAAGGCGCCTTACCGCACCGTCCCCAAATGGGATCTGTCGCGGGAACGTTGCGGTATTCGATAACCATTTCGACTTAGTCACCTGAGAAGGCTGCTCGACAATCCGCTTGTTCCGCCGAGTTCCCTTTTTACTGCCATATCGCGCCAGGTATAGACAAAAACACAGAACCTCGGCTCAAAGGAGACCTACGCAAGCGATCGCTATCCTCCAACATTATACTGCACGTCTTCTTGCTGTACCCAGTTTGCCAAGCCTCGCGTCCGTCAGATCCGATCGTTTTCCTAAAGGTGGTGTTCGCGTTTCTGATCGTCCCCCATCGAATCGAAAGCATCCCGACGTGAATGTTTGGACCTGCCGTTCAACGTTGCCGACACGCCGATGCTCCGCCGCGAGACGGGGCATGGGCGTATGGGAATATACAAGGGTCGGGCTTGGCCGTATAACCTTGGCCCTATACCTCCCAGTGCCTATCGCACGAGACACCTTGGGATGGGTCTGCCCTTTGACCCCGTCGATGGGGTACGCTGGTGAAAGGTGAGAGGAGAAACTCGGTGGGTCACCCGATTAAAAGGGGCACGGACGTTCGTTTAGTAAAAATTTCAGGCATCAAAACGGTGCGTGGCTATGCGTTCTCGGCATTCGCCTCCGAACACCCAATCGCCACACAGCCCTGACGCCTATAAGACCCTTGCTGGGACCGCCCGGCCTGCGTCTCGGCGGGAAGGAGTGAAGGCATCCCCATATGGATGTTTACCGCCAGCCTACTGCACGGGCAGCGACGGTGGTGCGGGTGGCTCCGTACCCGACCTTTTGAGAATCCTTTAAGTGGTCAATAGCGCGAATGTTGCCGCACCCCGCCCTGCAGGAAACCTTTACCTGTCGCTTCCACCAAGGCCGACGCGAGCCGTTCCGTCAAATCTTTGGTGATCCGTTCCGGCGAGAAGCCAATACCTCTTGGAATACGGCACTCCATCGATCGCGATGGTCTTCTTGGCCCACCTCGTACAGAGGGATAAATCCCATCTTAAGGTAGGTGCGGATAGCAGGCACGCGAAAATCATCGGTTTCTAAGACCGCTGCAATATACCCCCGTTCCTGAAAATCGCGCAGTAGTCGAGCAATCAAGTAAGACGCGAGTCCTCGCTGGGTACAGCAAGAAGAC
>JAKAAL010000700.1 GCA_021802375.1 Bacillota bacterium
CGGCATGGCGGGCAACGCAATATCGCGTCTAAGGCATTCCGTTTGGCTTACACGAAGCTCTTTGTCCAGTAGCCTCTGTATAGAGGATTGGATCGTAGGGCCCGTACGATTTAGTACGTAGTGGCCCGTAGCCATCGGTGGGTTGACGGTGTAGATTTATAAGCCTACGATATGATCGATAAGACGAGTAAGATGATAACGGGAGATGGAATCATGCGACGAATTACGGTCATGTCTAGTAGGGGACAAATCGTGGTTCCCCTAGAGATTAGACGCCAGGTTAAATGGGACACGGGAACCCGGTTAGTCATTGAGTGGTCGGGCCAGTCCCCGCGTCTTGTGTTGTCGGCAGTCAAGGAGAGGGTTGGCGAGGTAGCCATTCCGCCCGCGGGAATATTACGGGATGTATATTCGGAAAGCAGAACGTATGTTGCACAACTACGTGCCGAGGCCGACCGGGATACGGTTTCGTGACGACGCTTTTGTTTGACACTTCTGTCTTCATTTGCCACCTCCGAGGGGAGGATAATCGCTGTAGCGAGTACTTGCAACAAGTGGTGTGGGGCACGCTGACGGGAATAATCTCCGTGCTCACGGTTGCGGAACTTTATGCGGGGGAAAGGCTATCCGAGGACGGCGAACGCGTGGTAGACGCTTTAATGCAGCCGTTTCAGGCTGTCGAGATTGGAAGTGACATTTCTATACAAGCTGGACGTCTTTTACGGCGCTGGAGGCGTTCACATGGCATCGGTGCCATGGATGCCCTTATCGCGGCGACCGCATTGGCCGAGGAGGTGGCGATTGTGACCCTCAACGCCAAGCACTTTAATTTTATTCCCGGGTTAGTCGTGTTAAATCCGGTGGCCGAGTAGTCGACCTAGCGTGGGTACCCTCGTCGAGGGAATTATAGATTGAGCGACCGTGGACTTGGACGCCCGCCGAATGGCGCTTACCGGTTTTAACCATAATGCTGCTTGGACTTGAGTGTGAATCAAATTCGTGGGGTACTAGTTGCTGCTAAGTCGGGCCTCCACACCTATCCCCAACGTTCCGAGCGCCTTGATGCTCTTAAGTGGAGCTGTACTCCAGGATTTCGGCATCATCCCTGTCGTGGGTGAGGCTCATACTTAAGCGCTCATTCTCGCATCGGAGAATCGAAGCTAGGCCCATCACACCTGGCTCGACACACACCTTGTCTAGATGGGGTCGTCTTCTCGATCGACTCGCTTTGCCCGCTGATGAATGCCTGATGCTCGCGTTTGAGAAAGATCCCGAAGTGATGACAACACCCGTGAACGCTAACCCATGCCCTTCCATGGGTGCAGATGCCATCCGTGAAAGCCGGGTCGACCGACCGATGCATGGAAACTCCGACAAGCCACGCACGCATCGCGACGGGCCTGGCACCATCAGAACACGATCGCTCGAAATCGGGGTGGAAAGTCCCCCACCCTTCTTGGGATTTTTCATGCTGAAAGTGAGGATTTCTTAGGCTCATCTGCACCTTTGCTGGATCTGGCCGCAATGCTGGTGGTTAGATGAGACTGCGGGCGCAGTGAGGCAGCCGGCGACGGACGGACCTCTCCGGTGATGGTGACCGATTGGGCGAAGTCGATCCAATCGATCTCGTCCAGACATGATCCGTTTTTATCGGTTGATTTGGTGGTTGAAGCCTTCGACGATCCCTTGACTCTAGATGACCCTGCAGCCGTTACGCGCCGCCTGCTTGTCTCGGTGACCCCATCATTTCGGGATCGTGGTGGCTTCCGCAGCTTTCAGCCACGGGGTCGGGGCCGCTGCACGCCGATGCCGAATGAGGGTGTGGACTTGTTGGCATTCGGGACCGGTCAAGATGAGACTCAAGGACCTCGTCGTCATTCTGGTTAAGTGATTCCGCTCCGTCTGTTCGGTCGAGGTCGTTGCCATGTGCAACTTGGGAACAGGCCGGGAACCGTCTCAAAGGACTATAAGCCTCAAATTACCGCCATGTCCGCCAGATCCCGACTGGCGGGATGCTATACTATCATTGTAAGCAGAGCGTGGAGAACGATTCTAAGGGAGCGATCCAGCGATGGACATAGTCGTACGCGGAAAAAACGTAGAAGTTACGTCGGCCCTTCGAGATCATGTTACCCGCAAACTTTCTAAATTGAACAGATTTCTAGAACACCAGAGCGTTGTAGCTACGGCAGTTTTGAGCGTGGAAAAAGATCGTCAAATTATCGAGGTGACGGTGCCGCTTGATGGAGGAATGCTGCTTCGCGGTGAAGAGTCGACCCCGGACATGTATGGCTCCGTCGATCGGGTCGTGGATAAGTTGGAACGCCAATTCACGAAGTTTAAGACGCGCATGCACCGCTACCATGGGGGCCATGGGAGTAGCGTGCCGCGATTAGAGGCCACTGAGGAAGAGGTCTCGGTTTCGGATTTGGTGCGCAAGAAGACTTTTCCTCGAAAGCCCATGACCTTGGAAGAAGCTCTTATGCAGATGGACCTGCTGGGTCACGACTTTTTTGTCTTTGCCAATGCCGAAAGCGATAGCACCAACGTGCTTTACCGGCGCCGGGACGGAAGATACGGCCTACTCGAACCCAGATAGCCGGAAGGCAATGGGGAGGCGGCGGGGTTTTAGGCTGTCTTGGGCCGCCCCCCCTTTTTTTATGGATTTCCTAGGGACATGACCGCAAATATTTCCAATTTAGAAGAAGGAAATTGCTGAACTTCGTCGAAAGTGGTCCACAGGGCTCGATAAACGAAATTCAAGAAGCGGGTGTGTGGGATTGCCATCGTCATTCCAGGAGTACCAACGCATGGTTTTGCGCATGCCTGGGGTGATTTCGGCTCAGGTGTATCAAGAAGAAGATCAAGAACCCCGGGTGCATGTGGTGTGCCGGAGCTTTTCGACGCCTCGGCAAATGGTTCGGCAAATTGTTTCCTTGTTGCGAAACATGGGTTGGAACGAAGTGAGCCCGGAAATGGTAACTATCGTTCAAATTGCCCCCACCGACGACGCGGGCCCCGCGGGCAATCGCCTAAAGATCTTCGGATATTCCCTGGTTCGAAATGGAACTTCCCTTGAAGGGCGCTGTCGATTGGGGCGAGGCCCGGCGACCTTTGAAGGTGCGGCTCGGGGTGGGGTCCTGACCGCAGTTCTGGCGCAAGCAGCGGTGGCTGCAATCAACGAGACGCTTGGTGGGGTCGCGCTGACGTTCTTGGATTCGCAAATCATCGACCAAGGGGAACGCAAGGTGGTGTTGACGACTCTGCGCTTTGGCAAGGAAGAAATTCTAACAGGTAGTGCGGTGGTTCACGGCGTGTTGGAGGAGACCGTCGTGCGGGCAACCTTAGACGCCATTAATCGGCGCGTGGTGTTATATACCGGGGGCAAACCCGACTAACTCCCAAAGATTCGGCCGGCTCCATGGACCCCAAGCGAAAACAGGCGGTGCGTTCGAGCGAAATGCAGCGTAGGCAATTACGAATGGAGTATTTGCCAAAAATGAAGGGTCTAGTTCGTCGCATTCTCAGTGCAGTAGTTGTGGGTATGGGCTGGAACTTCGAGTAAGACCCATGGGG
>JAKAAL010000701.1 GCA_021802375.1 Bacillota bacterium
CATGTAGGTGGTCTTTGGAGAGTTCGCCAGTTTTTCCCCAATTCCTCCGACTTCAGGCGTCAGGTTCGGCGGAGAGAATGCGCGCCCACTCGACCAAGATGTATCGCCGCTGACTGACCACGTACACCTGAATCCAACGTGTCTCAAGCGTTACGGGTATTACCGCCTCGGTTCGCGGGACCGTTTCGCCCTGGGCCTGAAAGGTGAGTCGCACGGGGAGGCCGCTGCGTTGCGCCTGCACCATCAAGTCACGGAGGGACTCGCGCGACACCTCCGGTTCACGGCCGGGATTGGGCAGGTGAATGGACCATGAAGGCCGCGGATCGGTCGGGAAATGGCGGGCCGAAAGCTCATCTTCCCGCTCGCTCGGCTTCAACACTTCGGACAGAATCGGTGTGCCGGCCTTTTCAAGCCGCTTCATCACGTCCTTGATGCGATCGGCCGGGATGATGACATCCTGCGGCGACAGGCGTCCCAGGGCATTGCTGCCCAAGAGCGTCTCGACGTCACGCGAATCCTCAGGACGCTGGCTGTGGACAATGGTCACCTCCATGATGCGATGGCGCCCCGCCGCCCGATACCAGTCCTCCAAGTTGACGCGGACGTTGTCCGGCACGGGATTGCGGGCGAGTTCCTGGAGCGCCTCGACATGGGTGTCCGCCGTGAGTCCCGCTTCAATCCCCCGCTTGACGCTGGCTTGATCGAGGCGATAGGTCGAGACACGGTCCGATTTGACACGGCTGGCCAAAGCGTCGAGACGCCAGCGTTCCGCCAGGGAAGTGTCCGGCGGGACTAAGATTTCCCCGGTCGGCTGGATGAGGCTTTGGGCGGGCGCGGGTTGTTCAAACTGTCCCCGCAGGGCCGCGTAGGCGCTCGCGGTGAGACGCCCCGCCTCGGTGCCTGTCATCTCCCAGAAGTCCATGAGGATCAGTGCGCCGATGGATTGGTTCAAGAGGTAGGGACTGCGGACCGTCTCCATCCCTATTGAAGCCAGCCAGCGGACGGCGGCGGAAATGTCGAGGCTCTGATTTGGTTCCAGAAGGCTCGCCAGGGAAATCCAGGCCAGCTCCGGCCACGCCGTGCGGCCTGGGTCAAAGACATGTTCGCTGAGATGTTGAAAAAGAGCTTGCGGCGTTTTGGCAAAGAGCGCCTCGACGTCACTTTCGGACACCTCATAGCGATAGGGATATTCGACGGAGGTTAGCAGAAAGAGCCGAGTCAAGGTCATCAGCAAGTAATCCACGGCCGGTCCTTCGATGAGGGAGGTCCGCTGCCAGAGGAGCTTTTCGAGCTTGTTTTTCTGACGGCGGTAGACATCGCCCTGAGTTGTCAGCAGGAGGGGCTCCTGACGTGCATAAGAGAGAAACTGGAACAGATCATGCCAAAGCGGGGTCCATATGGGTGATGGGCCAATCGTACGCGTCGGGGCGTCCGTACTGATCTGCTGCCAAGGGATGTCCCATAGTGCCGGCAGCAGTGCCGGCATCAATTCCCACGGCATCAGCGCATAGCTTTGGTAGGGACCATATTGGGTCTCGAAGACCCATCCGGCGCGCGAAAGTTCCTCAACCCCGGCGGCAAGCCGGCTGCGGCGCGCAATGTTCCGCCATTGTCCATTTTGCAACACCCAGCTTTTGAGCGCGCTTAGCGCATCTTCCGAAGCATGCCGCACCACTTGGAGCACGCCATCGGTATCGAGCAATGCGTGGGCCAAGTCGCTGGGCTGATGGCTTTTAGCCCCCAGCGTTTGCTTCAGTTGGCCCCGTTCAACGTCGCTCAGGGAATCGAGAATGGTGCCGATCGACCGAAGTATCGGGCTCATGGCTGGCCTAGGCGAAACGGGATCACGGGAGCCATGCGCTCCTCTGGAGTACCGTCCGCCGATGCGTGGGCGATTTCATAGCGGTAGCCCTGTTCGCATAAAAACAACTGGCGCTTTTGAGCAAATTCCTGCTCCTTGGTATCCTCGGACACCACACTATAAAAAGTGGCCATGGAACCATCGCTTTTGGGACGGAGAATGCGTCCCAGCCGCTGAGCCTCCTCTTGGCGGCTGCCAAAGGTGCCGCTGATTTGAATGGCCACGTTGGCATCCGGCAAATCAATGGCGAAGTTCCCGACTTTGGAGACGAAGAGCACCGGGAGTTCGCCGGTGCGAAAGGCGCCGTAGAGGCGCTCCCGCTCGCGATTGGGCGTCTTTCCCGTGATTAACGGGGCCCGGAAGCGCTCGGCCATACGTTCCAATTGGCCCAGATATTGGCCGATGACGAGGACGTGGTCCGATTGATGTTCATGCAAGAGTTCTTCCACCACCAAGGCCTTGGAGGGATTCTCGGCGGCGATCCGGATGCGCTCCGCGTCTTCTGCCACGGCATAGGACTCCCGTTGGGTCTCCCCCAGCTTCACGCGGATTTCGCGGCATCGCGCCGTCGCAATCCAGCCCTGCTGCTCCAGCACCTTCCAGGGCATGTCGAAGCGCTTGGGGCCAATTAGGGCAAACACGTCCTCCGCCCGCCCGTCCTCGCGAATCAAGGTGGCGGTCAATCCCAAGCGGCGGCGCGCCTGAAGGCTGGCCGTCAATCGGAACATGGGCGCCGGCAGGAGATGCACTTCGTCATAGAGGATGAGTCCCCAAGGATGGGCGTCAAGAGCCTGAAAGTGCGGGAATTGCTCGTTCTGCCGGTGCGTTAGCATTTGATAGGTCGTGACCGTTACAGGCCGAATGTCTTTGACTGCGGCGCTGTATTCGCCAACATGGTCAGGGGAGAGCGTCGTTTTTTCGAGGATTTCGCGCTGCCATTGATGGAGCGCCGCCGTTGACGTGGTCAAAATCAGGGTATGGGTCTGCGCCATCAGCATCGCGCCCAGCCCCACGACTGTTTTGCCGGCTCCACACGGCAGCACAACCACACCATTGCCGCGGTCCACCCGTCCCTCGCCCCAAAAGGCCCGCACTGCATCTTCCTGGTAATGGCGCAAGCGGAAGGGCTCGCCGTTCGGGAGCGCATCCACCAAGTCCATCGGGAGCGGTGCCCCTGGTTCATAGCCGGCCACATCGTCAATCGGCCATCCCGCTTTGGCGAGCGCTTGCTTCAATAGCCCGCGGTATTCGGGGCGTATGCGAAATCCGGGGTGCAGCGGTTCGTCCAGGTAGGGGATGACCGCCTTGGTGCGCCCGACTTGGGTCAGCGCCAGCGCGTCGTCCGATGTGAGCCATAGCCCGTCCCCGTCAGGCGCTTTAAGGAGCTTGAGGCGGCCAAAGCGCACGTCTTGGTCACGCACGAACTGCGCCACAGTCTCCGGGACAGGGTATTGCGAATACCGTGCCAGTGCCTCAATCACTTGCGCGGCGGACAGCCCCGCCGCCATGGCATTCCAGAGGGACAGCGCGCTTAATTGATAGGTATGGATGTGCTCGGGACTTTTCACCAGTTCGGCAAAGCTCGCCAACGCGTCGCGAGCGTCTTCGTACTGTGGGTTGTCCACCTCAAGAAGAATGGTGCGATCGCTTTGCACAATCACCGGTAAGCGTGCGATAGGGTTCACCCCCGTTTCGGTATCTTGTCGTTAGC
>JAKAAL010000702.1 GCA_021802375.1 Bacillota bacterium
GGCGGTTTGAGCTAAAATTTGTGTCTCCGTAGGGCTTAAGCGAACCCGGTCAATGCGATTGCCGTCTAGATCGTGCGCTATCAGCACGGGCCGTGCCTCATGATCAATATGGTAAACGGCTTCATAGATGTCTTTACCGGCCAAGGCACCAAATTGACTCAACTGAGCCCATTTGTCCTGATGGTCGGGCCAAAAATGTCGTAACACCGCCTTAAGTTCAGTGTCCCTTTCAAAATGATTGGTTCCATAAGCATACGATATGTGTTCCATCGTTATTCCTCCTGTATCAAAATCTGTTCCAACCGCCGTTGCATGGTCATTCGCAGTTCGGTGATTTCTGCCATAATGGTTTGTAGCTCCTCAACTTGCGATTGCAATTCCCGAAGCTTTACGTCCCCCCGCCTGATGACATCCCGCAATTGAGTCACCTCAGTGGGATCGGCATCATAAAGGTCTAACATCTCTTGAATTTCGTTGAGCCCAAATCCCAGGCGTCTTCCCCGTAGTATCAATTGCAAACGCACCCGGTCCCGCTCCCGATATAATCGCTGATTCCCGCGCCGTTCGGGAGTCAATAGTCCCATATCTTCATAGTGGCGCAAGGTGCGAGGTGTAATATCGCAGATCTTGCTTAACTCGTTAATGGTATAAAGTCGGGAAGCAATCCACGCATAGTTAGCCTTCATCCGCATCCCCTTTTTAACCAAATATATCGCAAATTTACGTTTACGTAAACCGCTAATTGATCTTCCACAAATACCCACGGTCGTCTTATTGGGTGATGCCCATTTATCCAGACCCATTCCAGGACGCGCTTGCCAGCACACCATCATCTCCCAGGCCTGTCCGAACTTATACCCATGCCAATAAAACGCATAGCATTGCTAATATAAGCGCTCCCCAGTCAACCCGTTCCAATCCACGGTTTAATCTCCTTAGTATATCGCTCAATAACCGACTGCCATGGCCACATCTGCTACCCCTCCCGAATCGACTCCATGACTACATTGCCTTCGGTAGCAAAGCGTGGACCATCCGAATAAAGCCGTATCTCCGCTACGCCTTTATCCCTACACCCGACACTATTGAGCCATAGCTCTCTTACGAGGGAGCGTACAATGCCAATAGGGATCCCTATTGGCAATCAACGTGGCTTGTATCTCTACTTTTGCGACGAAGGGATTATATGCCGCATCGGTTTGAAAACAATATCGCGGATTGCCGCAATCAGCTGAACGAATCCCGATGCCAAAATGACCAAGGCCCAATCTGCCCACCCAATTGGGTCGGTTTTAAACAGCTCTCCTAAGCTAGGTATGTACACAATCGCCAATAACATCGCAATTGACGACAATACTGCCCCTACCGCCCACGGATTGGTGAACAATCCTACCTCAAGGAAACTCTGTTCTTCTGCGCGAGCATCAAATACGTGAAACAACTGACTCATAACTAATGTAGCCAACGCCATGGTACGAGCCTCGCGCAAACCCATTCCCAAGGGTCCGATCGACAACAGAAACACAATAAGGGTACTAATCCCGATCAAAATTCCACGAAAACCGATCTTCACGCCAAGTCCTCGGGCAAAAATACTCTCCTTGGGATGACGAGGAGGGCGGTCCATCACTCCCGGCGCCGCCGGGTCCACACCCAAAGCCATTGCCGGCAAGCCATCGGTGACCAAATTGACAAACAAGATTTGGATCGGCAGCAACGGCAAGGGCAGTCCCATAAATGCGGCCAGAAACATGACCAACACTTCACCCACATTGCACGACAACAGATAACGAATAAATTTTCGGATGTTATCGTAAATAGCACGACCCTCGCGAATGGCCCGAATAATGGTAGCAAAGTTGTCATCGGTTAAAATCATTGCTGAAGCCTCTTTGGTAACATCGGTACCCGAAATTCCCATTGCGACCCCAATATCCGCTTCCTTGACCGCAGGGGCGTCATTGACACCATCACCGGTCATTGCCACCACTTCTCCCCGCGCTTTCCACGCACGGACCACACGCAGTTTATGCGGCGGGGATACACGCGCGTAAACCCGAATTTTGTCCACACGTTGCACCAGTTCATCATCGCTCATGACATCCAAATCACGCCCGGTAATGATCTCGTCTCCAGGCTCCATCATCCCCAGTTGATTGGCTATGGCCTGTGCCGTATGGGGGTGGTCGCCAGTAATCATCACCGTTCTCACCCCAGCATGGCGCGCTTGGTCAATCGCGGTAATCACCTCTAGTCTCGGAGGGTCCATCATTCCCATAAGGCCAAGAAACACTAGGTCATGTTCCGCGTTGGCTAGATCTTCCGAGCCAGACATGGGTCGATACGCCACGGCCAATACCCTCAATGCCATGTCAGCCATGTCTTCATTGACTTGAGACAATTCGCGGCGCATTTTCATGTCGAGGGACATGATTTGGCCATGGCGCTGATAAAAACGACAAAGCCTCAACACCACATCGGGCGCACCTTTGACATAAATGAGGGATTGATTTTGCCTGTTCTGTACCCCCACCGCCATGCGTTGCCGATCCGATTCGAAGGGTATCTCCTCGAACCGCTTGAAATTTGGTTCGACGTCCGATGGTTTTACGCCTCCTTCCACGGATCCCCAGAGCATGGCCAACTCCGTAGGGTCGCCTTGACCACTGACCCCTTCATTTTCCGGATTTTCATTGCCAATTATTGCATTATTGCACAATACCGCACCTTGCATGAGATGTTCGAAATCGAGGCGTTCGGCGTCACTGTGACTTTTGGCATCCATAAAACCACTCTCGTTGCGCTGCCACCGTTGCCCCGGCACATACATTTGTGTCACCGTCATTCGGTTTCGCGTGAGGGTGCCCGTCTTATCCGAACAGACCACCGTGGTACAACCTAATGTCTCGACAGCCGGCAATCGACGCACAATAGCGTGAGCGCGAATCATGCGCTGAACCCCTAGCGCCAACGCGATGGTAACAATGGCGGGCAGTCCTTCTGGAATGGCCGCCACAGCAAGGCTCACCCCGGTGAGAAACATTTGATACAATGGCTCTCCACGAAACAACCCGGTAACTACAACCACAGCCACAATGACCAACGATAAAATTACTAGGATCTTGCCCAGATGCTCTAGACGGCGTTGCAATGGTGTCTGATCCTCGACAGCCTCGCGAATCAAGTGAGCAATCGTCCCCATTTCGGTGTGCATTCCTGTTTCCACCACCATTGCGCGCCCGCGGCCACGACTAATAATCGTACCCATATAAACCATGTTTTTGCGATCACCCAACGGCAATTCGGGATCTCCTAACGCAGCAACCCCCTTGCTCACGCCCAAGGACTCGCCGGTCAGTGCTGCTTCCTCCGCTTCCATGCCATGGGTTTGCAATAACCGTGCATCGGCTGGAACCACATCACCCGCCTCTAATTCGATGACATCCCCTGGCACTAACTCCTTCGCTGGAATTTCAACCAGCCGACCTTGGCGCCATACATGGGCCGTTGGAGCAGTCAGTGCTTTGAGTGTTTCAACACTTTTCTCGGCCCGGTATTCCTGCATGAA
>JAKAAL010000703.1 GCA_021802375.1 Bacillota bacterium
CTAAAAAAGGCCGTGTGGCGGATGACGCATGTGTCTTCATTGGGGAAGGGGTTTTTCGGTGGCGCGAGCACGAATTAGTCGTCGAGTAGAGAAATTTCTCCAGTTGGCAGGAAAAAATTTCTTGAATGGCGAAGTATGCTAGGAATGGACACAAAGCGTCGAGCCGTGGGGCTCATGGGCGGGACTTTTAATCCGATTCATTATGGACACCTGGTCACGGCGGAAGCCGCCCGGGATGCATTTCATTTGGATCGGGTCATTTTTATCCCCTCGGGGCATCCTCCCCATAAAGCGGAAGCGGAACTGGCTTCTGCCGAACATCGGTACTTGATGACTTTTCTGGCCATCGCACCAAATGTTCATTTTGAGCTGTCCCGAGTCGAAATTGAACGGCAGGGGCCCTCGTATACCAGCGAGACGCTACGCTTCTTTTACGAACAAGATGAGAGCGTGGACTGGTTTTTTATTACGGGAGCAGATGCCATCTTTGAAATTGCCTCGTGGCATTATCCAGAGAACATCTTTCGCTATGCGGAACTTATCGCGGCGAGTCGACCTGGGTATTCTTTAACTCGGTTACAGGCCTTGGCCCAGCAATTAGGCGCGGATCGAATGCATAGGATTCATCAACTCGAAGTACCTGCACTCGCTATCTCGTCGAGCCTGGTTCGGGATCGGATTCAATCCGGGTTATCGATCAAATACTTGGTGCCGGACGCCGTGGAACAGTACATCGGCAAGAATGTCTTATACCAGGGCACGCCATGAGTTGGATGAATTCAGTAACGAGTGGCAAGACTATGGCCTAGAAGTCCTTTGATCCATTTTAGAGCGTGGTGCCTTGGGGACTAGGTTCGGGGAGGTTTATTGATGGGACGCACGTTATATGTAGGAAACTTACCGTGGGGTACGACGGAAGAAGAACTGGCTCAAGTTTTTGCCCAACACGCTAACGTTTTAAGTGCCCGGATTATTACGGATCGGGAGACCGGTCGTTCGCGGGGATTTGGGTTTGTTGAAGTGGCGGATGAAGATGTGGAACGTGCCGTAGAGGCCATGAACGGGACCCAATTATCCGGTCGCGACATTACCGTGAACGAGGCTCGTCCACGCCAAAACAAGTATTAGGGAAGCGATCTTCTTTTCTTTTCGATGCGCCTTTGGTACAAAGAAAAGAGGAGGATGATGCAATGAGTCCCGAGGTGTTGCTTCCCCGCTTCAATCGACTATCAGCCCATCGTCGAGGGCATAGCCTACGGGTGGCCAACCTGATGGTGGAATTGGCGAAGACGCATGGACTAGATCCGGTGGCGGCGCATTTGGCAGGATGGGGCCATGACTTAGCGCGAGAATTGTCCCGTGCCGAACTGCTGGCTGAAGCAGAGCGGTGCGGGATTGCCATTGACATATGGGAGCAAAAGGAGCCCTTGTTGCTCCATGGGCCCATTGCTTCGTGTTGGCTCCGTCGTCACGAGGTGGGTGATAACCGAGTTTATCAGGCCATAGACTACCATACCACTGGGGCGGCCAATCTCGGGAAGTTGGCCAAGGCCCTATTTGTCGCCGATGGGATTGAACCCGGACGAAACTTTGCGGCTAGAGAGAGGATCTGGCGTACGGCATTTACCTCGCTAGACCAGGGATTTCAAGAGCTTTTACACGAAACCCTGGCATACCTGGCCGAGCGACAGCTTACACCGCATCCCAATATGATGGCGGCCATTGATGAAGCGGCCCAAGGGGGACAGCCATGAACGATCCATTGGAGTGGGCAAAATCGGTAGCCCAAATCGCCGACGAGCACAAGGGTGAACATATTATTGTGTTAGACATGCGCGAGGTCACGTTAGTCGCCGATTATTTTGTAATTATCACTGGACACAACCTGATTCAGGTTGACGCCCTGGCGAACTACGTAGAAGAGGGTTTGGCAAAAACCGGCGTAAAAATGTTGACCCGGGTCGGCCGTAATCAGGCCCAGTGGGTGCTTTTGGACTACGGTTCGGTCGTGGTTCATGTCTTCACTGAGGATGCTCGTAGCTATTACGATCTAGAGCGCTTATGGGGAGACGCGGGCATCGTGGCGTGGAAACCCATAAGCGCGACTTAGCCGAGCGCCTCCTGGGGCTCGGCTGGCGTCAGGGATTGGGTGCTGGTTTTCTTCGAAGCGCGCCACCAAATGGCAATGGGAATAAGGAGCACGCCGATTACGAGCCAGGTCCTCCCGAGTCCGATACGGGCAACCAAAAGGGCTGTCAGGTAAGGCGCGATCACATTGACGACACCGAGCACTTGGGAGCGGAAAATGGCCACTCGGCCGCGGAACTCAGTAGGGACGATAGTGGCCAGCCAGGCCCGGCTTGGGGTCATGATAAAGCTATTAGCCATCCCCATGACAAAGGCCATCGCCAGTCCGAAAACCCAGTCCCCAGAGATGATACCAATGGCTAATAGCGTCATGGTAAGCGCCAGTAGCGAGAGAAAAATGGTCACGTGGTAGCGGGCATCGGTGAGCCATTTTTCCAAGACCGTGTCACTGGCAAGTACCCCTAACAAGAGCGCTAAAAAGAGATAGTTGATATCGGATGTCGAATGATGCCAAAGCTGTGGTGCCGACAGCGCCAGCAACATGTTAAAGCCACCCGTGACGAGGCCCATGAGGCCGATGAGGACCAACAGGTAGCGCACGGCCACCGTGTCTCGGTGAAATTTGAGTCCTTCTTTGATTTGTGACCACCAGGAGGATTTTTGGGTGACGTGGCCAGGGGGCACCGCAATGAAACCCCGGGCGACCGCGACCAACAGGTAGACGGCGCCAATCACCAGAAACACGGGCTCAATACCTAAGACTAAGATCATGCCGCCAACTAGAATCAAGCCCGCAACTTGGCCGATGGAGTACAGTTGTCCGAGGCGCGCTAATGCCCGATTGATGGTGCCGCTATCGGTTATTAAGTCAGGAAGTACGGCCCGTTCGAGCGGCTGTGCAATGACGGAGGCGGTTTGAAAGACGATGACCATGGCAAATGTCATCCATAATACGGGGTATAATGCGGTAAGAGCGATGGCAACGGCACGAACCGCACTCGTGGCGATAAGGGCCGACTTTCGCGGGAGTCGGTCGATATACCCGGCCAAAATACCGGAGAACGCCGCCTGAGGCACCGCTTGTAGGGCCATTAAGGTACCTAGCGAGAGCGCAGGATGATGCGGGGCGAGATGAATCACCCATACGATCCAAGCGACTTCTAATATTGCATCACCAAAATAACTAAGGGTTTGAGAGGCTAGGAACCGGGAACTGGCTTTCACGCTAACACTTCCTTCCTAGATACAGCAATTCGCCAAATTTGCCAAGAAATCCTTTTTTTCCCGGTAATAATGATTCGACAGGAGGAGCTATGACGAACACGATCCCTATCATATTGGATATGGATACCGGGATTGATGATGCTTTAGCCATCATATACGCCTTGAAAAGCCCGGTGCTAGAGGTTTTGGGCATTACCACCTGTTTTGGTAATGGGGATCTGAAGACCACGACTCGTAACACCCTTTTGATGTTG